>CAXBAC010000186.1:0-5399 GCA_963973485.1 uncultured Polaribacter sp.
GGTTTACCTGGTGCAGGAACCGTTAATGCAGATTGAGAACTAGATGCATCTCCTAATAAACCTGTGCCATTTGGCATGGGTTGGTTATTTCTGTTCCATACTGTTAAGTTTCTTGTGGTTGTAGATGGTGCACCAATATAAAAAAGTAAATTTCCATTGACATCAGAAAAAGAAGAGCAACCTTCTGTTGTATTTAATTTACTTCCAGAAACAATTTCTGGCTCACCAGAAGTGAAGTTTAGTGCAGCATTATTTCCAAAATACCAATAATTGGCCTCTTTTTGAGAAAATAAATTAATCGTTAAAAAAAGTAATAAAAATGGTAAAAAACTCTTCATTTAATAATTTTTGAATATAGATTGTCAAATATATTTAAAAAGTATCATAACTTTTTATTTTTTAACAATGATAAATATTTAATAAGTGAAGTAATTAGTTGCATATTATTCATTTATTTTAATATTAAAATTAATAGACAATAGAAATAAATACCTTGGATATATTTGAATTGATAAATATTTTTAATTTTATTAACTTTGATAGCATATTGTTATTTATTAGAACTCTTAAATCAACTTTAAAATGATACCATCTTCAGAAGTGCTATTAACAGAAAAAAAATATTTTGCAGAAGCAAAGATTAGAAGTCATTTTGTAAGCATAGACGAACCAATTAATTCTGGAGGTGGAGATAGTGGACCAACACCTGTAGAGCTTTTATTAACTGCAATTGGTAGTTGTGTATCTATAACATTAAGAATGTATGCAGATAGAAAAGGTTGGGATTTAGGTAAAATTAAGGTTGTTGTTTCTCAAAAAGAAGAATTAACAAAAGAAGGCGTCAAAAAAACGCTAGAAGAAAACATATTTTTTGAAAAAGATGTAACAAAAGAGCAGAAAATAAAGTTAATAGAAATTGCAGGTAAATGTCCTGTTGCAAAAATGGTAAAGGGAGAAACAGTTATAAATACTTTTATGAATTAAATATTTATTTCCATGAAAGTATATTCCTTGGAAAATAAATTTTTATTTTGTACTTTTGTATAAAAATCAAACAGATATACAAAATGAAAATATTAAATATTAACTCGAGTAGTAATAAAACAGCCTCAACGTCTTCTAACTATGCAGAAAAAGTTGTTGCAAAATTGATTAAAGAAAACAAAGCTGCAACTGTAAAAACTAGACATACAACGTATTCTGATTTACCTTTTATAGACGAGTTTATTTTAGGAGCTTTATTTCCTCAAGGAGAAAGAACAACAGAACAAAATGAAGCTTTAAAATTATCAAACGAATTAACAAACGAGTTAATTGAAGCTGACGTTTTAGTTATTGGAGCTCCAATTTATAATTTTTCTGTTCCTGCTTCTTTAAAAGCTTATTTTGATTTAGTTGCAAGAGCAGGTTTAACTTTTAAGTATGGTGAGAATGGTCCAATAGGTCTTTTAAAAAATAAAAAAGCCTATGTTGTAATTGCAAGTGGAGGTACACAAATTGGTAGTGAAGTAGATTTTGCAGGAAATTATATCAAACACTTTTTAGGGTTTTTAGGAATTACAGATGTAGAATTTGTAGAGTTAGACCAACTAATGTTTGGTAGCGAACCAAAAATTGAAGCAGCTGATAAAAAAATATCGGCTATTTCATAAATTAAAAATAAATCACAAAATGAAAAAAATATTAGCATTTGCAGGTAGTACAAGTTCTACATCAATTAATAAAAAACTAGCAACTTTTGCTGCAGAGAATTTAGAAAATATAGCTTATGATATTATAGATTTAAGAGATTTCTCAGTGCCCATTTATAGTGAAGATGAAGAGAAAGAAAATGGTTTTTCTGATGATGTTAAAAAGTTCTCAAACTTATTTGATGAATATGATGGTTTTATTCTCTCTCTAGCAGAACATAATGGCTCTTATGCAGCAGCTTTTAAGAATATTTATGATTGGGCTTCAAGAGTAAATGCTAATGTTTTTAGAGATAAACCCTTATTATTAATGGCAACTTCTCCAGGATCTAGAGGTGGTAGTTCTGTGTTGGATGCTGGTATTGCAAAGTTTTCAAGAATGGGAGGGAAGCCTCTATTTAGTTTTTCATTAGCAAGTTTTAATGATAATTTTAAAGAAGGTAAAATTATAGACCAAGATTTGTTAAGTCAATTTAAAAGTCAAGTAAAAGCCTTTGAGAATTCATTAAAATAAAGACCTCTCGAACTTATAATCAACTACTATTAATCTTTTTAAGATAAAAAAGATTACCTACAAAAAATATACAAATGAAAATAATATTATATGGTAAGCAAGGACATTCGTACACAGTTGCCTTTAAAAATTTTTTAAACTCTACAGATGAAGACTACGTTTATAAAGATGTATTTAAAGATGCAGAAGCTAGAGAGCATAGTAAAGAATTGTATGGAGGTGTTGTAAAATATCCAACTTTGTTTGTAGATGATAAAATATATTTAACCCCAACAACAGAAGATTTTAATAAAATAATGCAAGACCTTAAATTAAGAGCTTAAATCTTAATTGCCATAAATTACTATACATTGAATACACTTATTATGGGAGATATATCTAAAGACATAAAATCTACTTTTAAAACCAATAAAATAAAGGCTTTAATTAACATTAAATATACCTCAAATTGGTTGAGTAGTAAAGAGAATGAGTTTTTTAAACCTTATGGTATTTCTCCCCAGCAATATAATATTTTAAGAATATTAAGAGGAGCTAAAAAAAGAGTTAAAGTGCAAATTGTAAAAGATAGAATGATTGAAAGAGCACCAAACGCAACTCGTTTAATGGATAAGTTATGTGATAAAAACTTAATTGAAAGAGAGCGTTGTGAAAATGATAGAAGAGTAGTTTATGTGAAAATTACTAAACAAGGTTTAACTTTATTATCATCAATAGATGATGATAAAAGCCCTTCTTTCTTAGAAAAATTAAGTGATGAAGAAGCAAACACATTAAGCAAACTTTTAGATAAAATTAGATAAATAAGAAAGTCAACAAGTATCAATAACATCAATTTTATAAATTGAAATAAGATACTCATTATCATGAAAACATACAAAACCATTCAGCATATAGTTACAAGCCCATTAGTAAATATGGGGCCAATAAAGTTGCGTCAACCATTGCCTAGTCAAGGAATTGAAAATGTAGATCCTTTTCTGTTGTTGCATCATTATGGTCCTTATGCAATTTCCGAATTTAACAACCCTTTCGATCTTGGTCCTCATCCTCATAGAGGTTTTGAGCCAATTACGCTTTTATTTAAAGGAGAACAATTACACAGAGATTCTTTAGGTAATGAAATGGTTGTAAAAGCAGGTGGTGTTCAATGGACAACTGCAGGAAGAGGTATTATTCATGCAGAAGCACCAACTAAAGATTTCGTAAAAAAAGGTGGCGATTTAGAAGGCATTCAATTATGGTTAAATTTACCTGCAAAAGACAAAATGATACCACCAAATTATCAACATTTGGAAGATAATCAAATTCTCAAAATATTTTCTGATGACAAAAAAGTACAACTAAATATTGTTGCTGGTCAACAACAAAACAAACAAGGATTAATAAAAACACAAACAGACGTAAATGTTTTTACTGTAAATGCTTCTAAAGATGGCATGTTAGAGGTTGATATTCCAGAAACACATCAATCTTTACTTTATTTATTAGATGGAGAAATTTCTGTAAACAATTCAGAAATATTGGAAAAAGGTGCACATCAAATGGTTGTTTTCAATCAAGATGGAAATACAATTCAATTCGAAGCAAAGAAAGAAAGTACACTGTTAATTATTTCAGGAGAACCTATAGAAGAAAAAATAAGTCAATATGGTCCTTATGTTATGAATACGCAAACAGAAATTTTAGAAGCAATGCGTGATTTTCAAGCAGGAAAAATGGGGTATTTATACTAAATTTAATTTTATGAAAAAAACAATACACAAAGCAGACTCAAGAGGCCATGCAGATCATGGATGGTTAAAATCTTACCATACATTTAGTTTTGCAGGTTATCAAAATCCTGAGCGAATGAATTTTGGAATGTTAAGAGTTTTAAATGACGACATTGTACAACCAAAAATGGGCTTTGGAACACATCCTCATAAAAATATGGAAATTATTTCTATACCAATTTCAGGAGCATTATCTCATAAAGATAGTATGAATAATCAACGTTCAATAGAAGTTGGAGAAGTTCAAGTAATGAGTGCAGGTAGAGGTTTAACGCATTCTGAGTTTAATGATAACAAAACTGACGAGACTAATTTTTTGCAATTATGGATTATTCCAGAAACCCAAGACGTAAAGCCTTATTACAATCAAAAAATGTTTGATGAAAATGGTAGAAAAAATAAATTTCAAACACTAGTTTCACCTGTAGATAAACAAGTTGAGGGTTCCTTGCCAATTCATCAACAAGGCTATATTTATATGATTGATCTTGATGAAGGTACTCAAACTAATTATGAGTTAAAAAACGGGGCATATTTTTTCTTAATTGATGGTGAAATTTCTGTTGCTGATGAAACATTAGAAAAAAGAGACGCCATAGGAATTACAGAAACAGATAACGTATTTGTTAGAGCTCTAAGAAATAGTAAATTATTGATTATAGATGTACCAATGTAATAAAAGTACGATTTAAAAGATAGTAGTTTTTAAAAGCCAAAGAATACATTTCTTTGGCTTTTAAATTTCATAAAATAAACATATCTTGCAAAGTATTATGCACGCATAATAAATTAAACTTGAACTTTATGAAATACAAGCACATTTTTGAACCATTAGATTTAGGATTTACAACCTTAAAAAATAGAATTTTAATGGGTTCTATGCACACAGGTTTAGAAGAAGAAAAAGATGGTATAGATAAAATTGCAGCTTATTATGCAGAAAGAGCAAAAGGTGGAGTTGGTTTAATTGTTACAGGAGGAATAGCTCCAAATATTCAAGGTTGGACAGGTCCTTTTTCTGCAAGAATGTCAACTAAAAAACATGCTAAACATCATAAAACAATTACTGATGCAGTTCATGCAGAAGGAGGGAAAATTTGCATGCAAATTTTACATGCAGGTAGGTATGGGTATCATCCATTTAATGTTGCACCATCAAAAATAAAATCGCCAATAACACCTTTTACACCCTTTAAACTTTGGGAATCTGGAATTAAAAGAACCATAAAAGATTTTGTAAATTCTGCAAAGCTTTCTAAAGAAGCAGGTTATGATGGAGTAGAAATTATGGGTTCAGAAGGGTATTTAATCAATCAGTTTATAGCAAGAAGAACCAATAAACGAACTGATAATTGGGGAGGCTCTTATGAAAACAGAATGCGTTTACCAATAGAATTGGTAAAACAAACAAGAGCTGCT
>CAXBAC010000187.1:0-5369 GCA_963973485.1 uncultured Polaribacter sp.
ACAGCATATGTAAAAGTTTTTTGAATAGGAATGGGAAGAATAACGTCTATATAATTGATTTTGTTCAAAATTTAATTGTTGAAAATTCAAAATTAAAGAAATTTTAATATCTTTACATCACAATTAAATATTTAATCCCCCGTAAATATGACAGCTGAAAACTGGAAAGGATATGGTAAATTTATTACCATAGATGAAAAAAAAGTATTTGTAATTGATATTGGTGATCATCCTGATACTTTAGTAATTCTTCATGGTTACCCAACATCTTCATACGATTATCATAGAATTATACCAGAATTATCTCATTATTATAGAATTGTAATTCACGATCATTTAGGTTTTGGTTTTTCTGATAAACCAGATGCTTTAACTTATTCTTTAATAGACCAAGCAGATATTGCTTTGCAACTTTGGCATAAGTTAGGCTTAAAGAGTGTTTCTATTTTAGCACATGATTATGGTACTTCTATTGCAAAAGAAATTTTAGCAAGAAAAAACCATAATCTTATTCCTTTAAAAATTAATAAGATGTATTTGTGTAATAGCAGTATGCGTTTAGAGCATTTACATTTAAGAAATATAGGAAGTTTACTTAGAGATAAAAAAATAGGAAAATATATTTCTAGACTTACCAGTCATGGATATCGAAAAATTAAACGAAGATTTAAAAAAGATAATATCAATTATAAAATTGAGCACGATTATAATATTAACGATATGTGGAATCAAATGAATTCTTCTGAGGGACAGAAAGAAATTCATTTTGTAAGTAATTTTATAAACGAACGCTACACTTTTTGGCATAGATGGACAAATGCTTTAAAAGAATCAAAAATACCCATTAAAATTTTCTGGGAAAAAACAGACCCGGTTGCTGTTAAAGAAATTGCAATTGCTTTAGCTACAGAAGAAGAAAATAAAATGCTAACTTGGGTAGAAAATGTTAAACACTACTCTATTGTAGAAACACCAAATAGCTGGATAAAGCTAGTCTTTGAATATCAAAATAGAAAGAAACCTGTATTTTAAAACCGTTATCTATGAATGTAAAAGAATGGTCTGAAATGGGTGAAATGATTGCTGTTGGCAACTTAAATGTTTTTGTAATTGATAAAGGAGAAGGTGAAAACACTCTTTTTTTATTACATGGTTATGCAACATCATCTATAGATTATTACAAAGTCTTACCAGAATTATCTAGGCATTTTAGAGTAATATTAATAGATTTAGTTGGTTTTGGTTTTTCTGATAAACCAAAAGATTTTCACTATAGTGTTGTAGATCAAGCAGACATTGTGCTAAACCTTTGGCGTATTTTGGAACTTAAAAATGTTACGCTTTTAAGCCATAATTTAGGTACAGTAATAGCCTTAGAAATATTAACAAGAAAACAAAAAAACTTTTCTAACATATCACTCGAAAAACTGATTTTCTTAAATAGTACAGTTTCTTTTCATGAAGAATATTCACCACAAGAAGGTACTGAGTCACTTCAAGATTTTTCAAATAGAATTCGATTAATGTTTTCTTCGTATTCTTTTTTCAATAAAAAAATGAAAGAATTCTTTTATGAAGAACAGGTTTTTGATGATGAAGAAGTAAAAGCAAGATGGGTTTTAGCACACCATAATAATGGTAGAGAAGTCATAGATTTCTTAGCAAATTATAGTGTGGAAAGTAAATTGTTATGGGATAGATGGTTTACTGCAATTGAAAAGAACAAACTACCAAGCAAAATAATTGTAGGTAAAAACGATAGCGTATTTAAAGAGGTTGAAGCTATTTATTTCGCAAAGGAGCTTGCAAACAGCACTTTACATTTTATAGAAAATTGTGGCCATTATCCAATGTTAGAAAAACCAGAAGAATTTGTAAATTTTGTTTTAAAAGCATAAGCTTTTACTTTATTTAATAATATTCAATCGCCTAAAAATCAAATAGAAATATTTATTTTTAGGCGATTTTTAATTTTAGTAAAGCTAAAAGAAATTATAAAATTAGTTTTATTCTTCTTCAGAATTTCCTTTTCTAGGTTTTATTTTGCGTGAACCTTCATACAATTCGTATTTTACAAATTTACAATCCAAATCCCCATTTTTTAAAGCAATTCTTTTAGATGTGCGTAAACCTACAGATTTTAAAGCATCTGTATCTGAGGTGATTAACCAAGCTGTAGAACCAGGGTAATTGTGCTTTAAAGTATCTCCTATTTTTTTGTAAAACTCTTGTGTATCAATATTTAAACGTTCTCCATAAGGTGGGTTAAATAAGATTGTAGTATTCCCAAAAACTTCTTTAGTCGAATTAAAAAAGTTTACATGATGAACGCCAATAAACTCTTCTAAATTTGCAGAAATAACATTTGCTTTTGCTTTTTGAACTGCAGATGGTGCTTTATCAAAACCCATAATTTTAAAATGTGATGAACGAATTTTCTTTAGCAAAGCATCTTGAATGGTAAAATACAAATCCTCATCATAATCTTTCCAGTTTTCAAAAGCAAATAGTTTTCTGTTGATATTTGCAGGAATATTATTGGCAATCATTGCTGCTTCAATTAGTATTGTTCCAGAACCACACATAGGGTCTATAAAATTTTCATCGCCTGTATAACCAGATAATAAAACCATACCAGCAGCCAAAACTTCATTAATAGGTGCAATATTAGTAGAAGTTCTATATCCTCTTTTATGTAAAGAATCTCCAGAAGAATCTAAAGAAACAGTTAACCAGTCTTTCTGAATATGAATATGAATTTTTACATCTGGGTATTTTAAGTCTACATTTGGTCTTTTATGGTATTTATGTCTAAAATAATCTGCTATTGCGTCTTTAGATTTTAAAGAAATATAGTGTGAATTAGATGTAAAATTCTTTGAATTTACAACAGCTCCAATAGCAAATGTGCCTTCAGCATCTAAATGGTTTTCCCATTTAATTTTTTGAATAGCTTCATCCAAATCCTCTTCATCATATATTTTACAGGTTTTTATAGGTTTTAATATACGTACAGCAGTTCGTAAAGCAATATTTGCTTTGTACATAAAACCTTTATCACCTCTAAAAGAAACGCTTCTTACAGCTTCTTTAATATCCTGTGCTCCTAATTTTTTAAGTTCATCAGCTAAAACACTTTCTAAACCAAAAAGTGTAGTTGCTGTCATTTTAAAATCTTTATTCATACTCATAATTCTAGGGTGCAAAAATACATTTTATAAAAGGATATTTTATAAAATCTAAATTTCATTTTATGTAAAGTAAGATTTAACTACTTTTGCTGACTTAGGTTTTATATGGAAACAAAAAATTGGTTTACAGATTGGTTTAATACACCATATTATCATATTTTATACAAAGATAGAAATGATGCTGATGCACAGTTGTTTATGAAAAACATAACTGAGTTTTTAGCATTGCCTAAAGATGCACATATTTTAGACTTACCTTGTGGAAAAGGTCGTCATTCTGTTTTCTTAAATTCTTTAGGTTATAGAGTAACTGGAGGAGATTTGGCTGAAAACAGTATTAAGACTGCTAAAAAATTTGAAAATGAATCACTAGATTTTAAAGTGCATGATATGAGAAAGCCTTTTAATTCTAAGTATGATACTATTTTTAATCTCTTTACAAGCTTTGGTTATTTTGAAGATGACAAAGAAGATATTCTTATTTTAAAACATATTAAAAACGGATTAAAGCAAGATGGTTACTTTGTTTTTGATTTTTTAAACGCAAATTTTGTAAAAAATAACCTTGTAAAGAAAGAAGTGAAAGTTGTTGATGGAATTGCTTTTAACATTACAAGAGAAATTTCTAATGGTTTTATATTAAAAAATATTACTTTTTTTGCTGATGGTAAACATCACTCTTACACAGAAAGAGTAAAATATTTAGACCTTTCAAAAATGGAAACTTATTTTGATAAAGTTGGTTTTAAAATAATCAACACATTTGGAGACTATTCTCTAAATACATTTAATACAGAAACTTCTAACAGATTAATTATTGTTGCAAAATGAATTATATCTTATTAATTTTATCTGTATTACTCGGTTCTGTTTTAGTTTTGTTTGTAAAGCCAAATAAATATAATGTTCGATTATTATTGGCTTTTAGTGGAGCATATTTATTATCTGTAACTATTTTACATTTATTACCAGATGTTTATACCATTACTTCTAGTGGAAATTTAGTAGGAATTTTTATTTTAGCAGGTATTATTTTACAATCTGTATTAGAATCTTTTTCTAAAGGGGCAGAACATGGCCATATTCATATTCATACTGATGGTAAGAATTTTCCAACCCTACTTTTTGTAAGCTTATGTTTACATGCATTCTCTGAAGGATTGCCAATTCATAATGCTGATGCTAATTTACTATGGGCAATTCTTGTACATAAAATACCTATTGCAATTGTATTAACTACATTTCTTCTTCATGCCAATTACTCTAAAAAAATTGTTTTTAGTTTTATATTTTTCTTTGCGTTAATGAGTCCTGTTGGTCTTTTAATGGGAGATTATGTACCTTTTTTTACAACATATAATACAGAAATTACTGCACTTATAATAGGCGTATTTTTACATATTTCAACAATAATATTATTTGAAAGCACAGAGAATCACAAATTTAACTTCAGAAAATTTATAGCTATCTTATTAGGAATACTTCTTACTGTTTTTACTTTATAAATGAAGCAGCTAGTTTGCTACTTCATTTATAAACTTAATGCGCATTAAACGAAGTTCGTCTTCATCATAATCACCATCAAACTCATCTAGAGCATCTTGTATTTTATCTGTTTCTGCATCCATAAAATACTCGTGTATTTCTTCTTGTTGATCTTCATCTAATAAATCATCTAAGGCGTAATTGATATCCAATTTGGTTCCAGAAAATATAATTCTCTCCATCTCTTTAATCAACTCATTAATTTCTAAACCCTTAGACTTTGCAATATCTTCTAATGGTAATTTTCTATCTGTATTTTGAATGATATACAATTTTAAACCTGAATTTACACCTGTACTTTTTACAATTAAATCATCTGGTCTTAAAACATCATTTTCATCAACATAAGTTGCAATTAATTTTACAAAATCTTTCCCAAACTTTCTGGCCTTACCTTCTCCTACTCCATGAACTTTAGAAAGTTCATCTAAATTAACAGGATATTTTAAAGCCATATCATCTAAAGATGGATCTTGAAAAACTGCAAATGGTGGTACTCCTTGTTTGGATGCTACTTTTTTTCTTAAATCTTTTAAAAGTTTTACTAATTTTTCATCAGCAACTCCACCTGCAGATTTAGAGTTAGTAATTATAGCATTATCATTCTCTTCACTATACACATGATCTTCTGTC
>CAXBAC010000188.1:0-5364 GCA_963973485.1 uncultured Polaribacter sp.
ATTAATGCTGCAGGACGAATGAAACATGGTAATTATGCTGTTGAATTATTAACAGAAATGGACTTTGAAACTGCTGTTGATTTTGCTGCTGATATCGAAATTTTTAATGCCGATAGAAAAGATTTAGACAAGAAAATTACCAACGAAGCTTTAATTCAAATTATTGACAATAATGAAGAAGAAAAAGTAACAACTGTTGTTTATCAAGAAGATTGGCACAAAGGAGTAATTGGAATTGTTGCTTCTAGATTGATAGAGAAATACTACAGACCTACTTTAGTATTCACAAAAAGTGGCGATAAATTGGCTGCTTCAGCACGTTCTGTAAAAGGCTTTGATGTGTATAATGCTTTGTTAGCCTGTGAAGAATTCATTGAACAATTTGGAGGTCATAAATATGCAGCAGGCTTAACTTTATTACCAGAAAACTATGAGTTGTTTAAAGATAAATTTGAAGAAGTAGTTAGTGCAACTATTGATAAAAAACTGCTAACACCAGAAATTGCAATAGATGCAGAAATCGATTTGCTAGATATTACTCCTAAATTTTTTAGAATTATTGAGCAATTGGCGCCTTTTGGACCACAGAATATGAAGCCTGTTTTTAAATCAACTTGTGTAAGAGATAATGGTTATGGAAAAAAAGTGGGTGCAGACCAAACTCATTTAAAACTGAATGTTTTTCAGGGTGATAATAAAAAAACCTTCAATGCTATTGGTTTTAATTTGGGTGATAAACTAAGCTCTATTGAAAACGATTTTGATATTGTATACTCCTTAGACGAAAACGAGTGGAATGGCTATAAATCTGTACAGTTGGTATTAAAAGATATAAAATGAATACTCTTTTAAAATTTAATCAAGATAAGTTTGAAGGACTTATAATATTTATTGTTATAATTATTTTAGTTATAATTATAGGGGTTTGGTATCAATTAATAGAGAAACCAAAAGAAAAAAAAGAATTTGATAATTGGCTTGAAAAAAATGAAAAAACACTTAATTTAAAAAAAAAATAAAGAATATTTTAATTCAGTTATCTAAGCAAATTACTCCTTGTATAAAATGTTCTAATGTGATTTTTCAGATTTGGGATATTAACTCAACAATAGTTTTTAGATGTTGTAACTGTAAAACAAAACAAGAACACAGTGTTGATTCAATAGAGGATATAAAAACTATTCTAGATTCGTATTTATTAAATTATCAAGAATATCTTTCTGTGGATAATAGTAAAATTAAAAATTATTTAGAGAATTATTTAGAATGGGATTTTAATAGAGTTAGAAAAGGAAACTCATTATATTCTGCCTTTAAATTTGAAGCATTAAAAGAACCTGAAAAAGAGATTTTAACTAACCCTACAAAAAATAAAACAAGACGAATAAGTCAAAAAGTTAAGAATCAAGTTTGGAATCGAGATAATGGTAAATGTGTTGAATGTGGTTCAAATGAAAAATTGGAATTTGATCACATCATTCCATTCTCCAAAGGTGGATCAAACACTTATAGAAATATTCAACTTTTATGTGAAAAATGTAACCGAACAAAATCAGATAAAATTGGATAGTATATGATTTTATACATGCTGATCAATTAAAACCACATTTCCATCTGGATCAAAAAACACGATACTTGCTGGACCAGAAGTAGTTTCATCTGCTTCAGTTTCTAATTGTACTCCTTCTTTTTTTAAATGATTTTGAATATCTCTTACGTCATCAAATTCCTCTAATTTATTGGCATTTTCATCCCAACCAGGATTAAAAGTCATGATATTATTTTCGAACATTCCTTGAAAAAGACCAATTAATGCATTACCATTTTTCATGATGAGATAATTTTTTTCGATTTCTCCTGCAAAAACAGTAAACCCTAATTTCTCGTAAAATGCTTTTGATTTTTGAATGTCTTTTACTGCTAAACTGTTAGAAAATGCACCTAATTTCATAATGATGGTTTTATGGTTGATGCATTAAAGTTACAGAAAATTAATTATCTATAGACAACAAAACCATTCTCAATTCCATAAAAGAAAAGGATTTATCAACTTGTTCTTTTAATTCTGTGAGGTTTTTAAAGTCTGCTGCTTCAATTTGTTTGATAATTTTCTTGTAGCGTTTTAAATCTATCAATTCTAAAATATCAATATCTCCAGAAGGTATAAAACTTGCCAAATGACTTTCAATAGTTCCTTTTGTTAAACTGCGTTCTTTAGCTATTTCTTTAACAGATAAGCCGTTTTTAAACAACTCGAAAGTAATTTGTTTCGTGCTTTTTTTATCCTCTTTTTTTTGTTCGTTAAAAGAATTGATTCCGTTTTCTTTGCAATATGCCTCAATAACATCTAGAATTTCTTCACCATATTTTTTCACTCTAATTTTTCCCATTCCCACAACTTTTAAAAGTTCTTTTTCGTTTCTGGGCAAAGCATCACAAATTGCATACAACGTTTCTTGTGTAAGTATTTGAAAAGCGGGTATGTTTTCTGCAATACGAATTTCGTCTCTTAATTCACGGAGTTTTAACGCTAATAAAGGATCTTTTCTTGTTGATAATTTTTTCTTCTTTTTTGGTTCAGATTTTTGTAAAACTGCATTTGCTCTTACTTGCAAATAAGTTTTTGTGTTGAAACCTTTTATCATTTTTTCTAGCGCAAATAATTTCTCTTCTAGTTTTTCTTGCAATGCATCAAACTGTTTAGAAAAGTCTTTTTTTACAGCTTTATTATCTGAAGAAAACTGCAAAGCATCCAAAGGTTTTTGAATGTTATTTTTAGTGTGATTTAAAAAATAAGCAACTCCTTTTGTAAACCGTTCTTGAATTTGTGAACTATTTTCAGGCAAAATATTTTCTGCTGAAAGTTGTAACAATTGATTTTTAAATCCATTTGAAACTTTCATCAAACTTACAACTCCATCATCTTTTATGGTTTGCAAATGATCAATTACATCACCCTTAATACTGGTTTGATTTTTGTAAAAAATGTCAATCAACCTAGAAATTGGATATAAAAAAGGCTGATAATCAAACAATTCATAAATTAAATTTAATTGAAATTGCTTTTCAGAAGCAATTAACACATTTTCATCTGGGTGATTTTCCTCTACACCTTCATTAAAAACGCGCACTGTTTGATCGTTAATAATTGCGTTGCTAGAAATTGGCGTTTTTAACACCAAACCTTCTAAAGAAGTACATCTACTTAAGGCAACATAGGTTTGTCCATGAGCAAATGAAGCTTCTGCATCTATTATTGCTTTATCAAAAGTTAAACCCTGACTTTTATGAATGGTAATTGCCCAAGCCAAACGCAAAGGAATTTGCGAAAATGAGCCAATTATATCTTCTTTTATTTCTTTAGTCTCATCATTTATGGTGTAATTCACATTGTCCCAATTTTCTCTTTCTGTAACAATTTCTTCAATTTCATTGGGGCATTGTACAGTTACAGAATCTCTAGAGATATCAGTTACAATTCCTATTTTACCATTAAAATATCTTTTTTCTAGAGAAGAATCGTTTTTAATAAACATTACTTGCGATCCAATTTTTAAGGCTAATTTTTCATCATTTGGAAAAGCATTTTCGCTAAACTTTCCTGAGACCTCAGCTTTAAAAAAATGGGTTTTTGTGTTGAGTTTATTCAGCTCTAACTCATTTATAGTTGTTGCTCTTCTGTTGTGCGTAGTTAACGTAATATAACCTTCATCTTCAGATGGAGAAAACGTTGGATTATAGCGTTCGTTTAAAATTTTAGCAGATGAAGCTGATAAGTTATCATTTCTGATTTCATTTAGAATGGTGATAAAATCTTCATTCTTTTGACGATAAATATGTTTCAATTCGATGGAAACTACATTGGCTTCTTGAAACGCTTTTGAGCTAAAAAAGTAAACAGTTTCGTAATGATTTCTGAGTAAACTCCATTCGTTTGGTTTTACAACAGGAGCCAGTTGTTGCAAATCGCCAATCATTAAAACCTGTGCACCTCCAAACACTTTATTTTTATTTTTATATCTGCGTAAAACTTGATCTATACCATCTAATAAATCTGCACGAACCATAGAAATTTCATCGATAATTACTAAATCTAACGATTTTATGATATCAATTTTAGTTTTAGAAAAACGTCTTTGTTGATTGTTTTGTGTTTGATTTGGCAAAATAGGCCCAAAAGGCATTTGAAAAAAGGAGTGAATAGTAACGCCTTTTGCATTAATTGCTGCAACACCTGTGGGCGCAACAATTACGAGTCTTTTTAAAGATTCGTTTTTAATTTGATGTAAAAAAGTGGTTTTTCCTGTACCTGCTTTCCCTGTAATAAACAGGTTTCTATCGGTTTTTTCTATAAAGTTAAGGGCAAGTTCTAATTCAGGATTTTTAGGCATTTTAGCTTTTTGATGCAAGGTAATAAAACCAAAATTATATGATAAATAATGTTAGATAAAATTAGTGTTGCAGTAAGAATTAAGCTCTTAAAATTTTCTCCATTTTTCTTCCTTTTGCCAATTCATCAATTAGTTTTTCCATTTGTCTGCATTGTTTGTACAATTCAAATTCTTCTTCTATTTCTTCAATTCGATAACCACAAACAACTCCTTTAATCATATGTGCATTTTTGTGAATTTTCGCTTGCTCAAAAAACGTTCTAAAAGTTACTTTTTCTTTTATAAGAGATTGTAATTTATGTTCATCATAACCTGTAAACCATTCAATTACCTTATGAAACTCTTCTTTTGTTCTACCATGTTTTTCTAATCTACTCCAATAATGTGGGTAAATATTTGCAAAAATCATATTCGCAACTTGATCGTTTTTTTTGGCGGTAACTTTCATATTATAAAGTGTTTATATAGCAATTTACAAAATTCTATGCAACCAAAGTTTGCAAACAAGTTTAGCCCTGATTGAAATGGCATCCTTTTTATGCTAAACTAGATTCAGTATCTATTAAAAATTATAAAACGGGTTCTGAATATTGACAGGTTCTGAAATAAATGCAGCATAAAAAGATATAATGAAAAGCAGGAAATAGCTACAAACAAAAAATCCCAAGCAAATGCTCAGGATTTATATAATTATTTTGTAACAAAAGCACCTACATTTCTAATGCTTTTTCTGGATTGTTATCCATCAACAATTCTACAGGATTTTCTAAAGCTTCTTTAATTGCTACTAAGAATCCTACAGATTCACGACCATCAATAATTCTATGATCGTATGAAAGTGCTACATACATAATTGGGGCAATAGTTACACCACCATCAACTGCAATAGGTCTTTCTACAATATTGTGCATTCCTAAAATTCCACTTTGAGGAGGATTGATAATTGGTGTAGACAACATAGAACCAAACACTC
>CAXBAC010000189.1:0-5353 GCA_963973485.1 uncultured Polaribacter sp.
AAAAGTTTTGGTTTCCACTCAGAGGTATCAACAGGGTCTAAAACTACAACCTCAATGTGGGTTGGACTAAACATATTACTTCCTTTTGGCATAGCCATATATGCATTTTTAATAACAATTGGTACAATTGGTACACCTGCTTTCATTGCTAAGTGAAAAGCTCCTTTTTTAAATACGCCAAGCTTTTTACTACCACTTCTTGTACCTTCTGGAGCAATAGCTACAGAAGTTCCATTTTTAAGTACATCAGCAGCATTTTTCATTGAGGCTAATGCTTTTTTCTTGTTAGATCTATCAATAAAAATAGCGCCCATAGCTTTAAAAATTGGTCCAAAAGGAGTGAGTTCTAACTCTTTTTTAGCAATACCTGTAACGTCTTTTCTAAGTAACTTTAATATTACAAAAAAGTCTGCAGAAGATTGATGGTTAAAACAAAACACAGCAGGTCTATGATCTTCTAAATTGTGTTTGTTTTTTACGTTAATATCTAAACCAGCTAGTGTTGTGCCTAAATCTCCAATACTAGAAATAGTGGTATTTATCCCTTCTTTTTGAGACATTGCTAAAGTACCCTTTACGATTCCTTTTAGAGCAGAAGGATATAAGCTTGCTGCAGCTAAACCTGTTCTTAGCCCGTTAACTAAAGGTTTTTTTCTATTTTCTTTAAAACGTAAAATTTTCCAATCGTTTTCAAAAGCGAGTTGAGATAGTTTGTTATCTGGATTTGTAGCAATAGGTTTTCCAACAATTTCTAATAATGGATAGTCGTCTATACTATCTGTATAAAAGAAACTTTTTGACAGATCTATATTATTTGCTTTTGCAAATTTACGACCTGCTCTAGCTTTACCTTCAGACCAACACATTTCTGATATTAGCCCTGTAAATTTTCCTTTTTTAACTTCCATTTCTGTGCAGTAAATATCTTTAATTCCCAATTCGTTTGCTACAGGAGTTACTTGATAGCGAGTTGCAGCAGAAATAATAACTACTTGATGCCCTTTTGCAAGATGTGAAGCAATTAAAGTCCTAGATTCTGGGTAAATAGTTGCAGCTAAATGGTCTTGAAAAATTTCTTCTCCAAGTTCTGTGAACTGTTTTTCTGAAATTCCTTTTACACCTATAGCTGATATTTTGGTAAGGCTTTCAAAATCTCTATTGCCAATAGCATAAGCTATTAAAGTTATAAATTGTGATAAAAGTTCTTTTGATGTTGATTTACCGCTTAAAAATCTTGATTTTACAAACTGTTTGGCAGAAAAATCGTTAATTAGAGTTCTGTCTAAATCAAAAAAGGCAGCAATATGTGGTCCTTCCTCTTCTTCTAAAACTTCTTCAGCAATACTCTCAATTTTTGCACCAGGAACTTTTTCTTCAATTTTATTTTTTTTATTTGAATTGCCTTTAACATTGTTTGTAGTTTCTAGCTCCTGAAGAAAATCCAATCTGTTGGTTAGTTGTTCTAATTGCGTCATCCATAACTCTAACCTTTTGAAATCTAAGCGATTATTATTTGGGATAAGTTTACTGTTTTTTACTAGTCTTAATGCGCTTATTAAAAAGGGTTTAGATACACTTTCTAATCTTCTGATTTTATTTTTCCAATGCAGTTCTTTACCTTTAAATAAGCAAAGTTCTATAAAATCTTCATCAGAAAATTCATCTTCTAAATCCCAAGATTGTAATGTTTTGCAAACGACTTTATTTGCCTCTAAATAAATTAACAACAATCCTTTAGATACAAAAAGTTCTTGACTAGAAAGTAAATCTTCTAAATTTCCTTCAGGATTTTCTATTATAGCTCTCCAATTTTTATCAAATAAATCTAATTCGGCTTCAATTTCTGAACTAAATTGAGGTTTGTTGGTATAGAAAAACTCGAATTTAAATAAATTACGAAGACGCATTATTTCTTCCCAAAAAGATAAAATTCTGTTTTCTTTTTCATCTTTAATTTTAACCAAAGCCATTTCTATAAATGCTCTATGGTATAAATGAGCAGCAGCCATGTTTGCATAATAGGTAGCTGATAAAAATTCTGAGGATTCTAAAGTATATTTAGTTTTATAACCTGCCTTATTTTTTTGAACTATACCTGCGCTTTTGAGAAGGTTCAACGCTTTTTGAACTGATGCACTTATGCTTTTTCCACGTTCTATAAGAACATCGTTCTTGCGTTGTTCTATGTAGTTCATCAATTTGATGACACTAAACTCTATCTCTCTTTTTGTTAGCGCAAAATTATTTAATAAAACATTACACACTAACGAAACTGTAGTTACTGGTGTAATCATATTTGCTTTATGAATCAACTCAAAAGCAAAGCGTGGTAAGTTGTACTTATCTGAATAACTATCTTCATCAATATCTGGAATAACTGCATTTTGATGCTCGCTTGCATCTACAGGTTCTCCAAAACGTATGGCTGCTTTACCATATTCATTACCTAGTTTTCTAAAATAATTTATAAAACCTTTTACATCTTCAGATTTTTTTTCTTTTCCTATGCCTTCTTCTGTCATTTGTTTTACATCAGGAATCAAATCATATACAATAGAAACTGGTACATATTTTATGTTTCTAGAGCTTTCTTTTTCACCTTCCATGATGTATTTTAAAATACCCATTTGTGGGTACACAATTTTTCCAGTTCTTGAGCGAGTACCTTCTATATTCCATGTTAAATGATCACCATGTTCAATCATACAAGAAATGTAGTGTCTTAAAGCAGCTTTGTAAATTTGGTTGTCTTTAAAACTTCTTCGGATAAAAATTAAGCCAGAATTTTTACCCAATTGCTTAAAGCCTGGAAAAGCTAAGTTGATGCCTCCAAAAGAATAAGGAATTGGCATTCCATAACGTGCTAAAGTGGTAACTAAAACTACAGTATCTAAATAGGTTTTATGAGTTAGAATAAATGCGACTGAATTTTGACGCATTAATTTCATTAATTTTTTTATTTCTTGAGGATCTATATCAATTTTGTTATTGTATGCTTTCGACATCATAAATTGAAATCCTTTTACAGACAATAAATTGGCTATAGGATGTTGTTGGGAATACAATTCTTGAATACATTCTTCACCTTTTTTTTGTACTTCAGCAAGTGATGTTTTTTCAGCTTTGGCAATATCTGCAAGCTGTTTTTGAAAATTAGGGTGATTGATAATGTTTTTTAAATTGTGTTCCATAATCAATTAAAAAAGAGGTTTGTAAATTTTGAAATTCCTTTTTGCTCCCAGAATTTTGGAAAGAAAAGCGATTCAACTTTTTCGACAATAGATTTTTTTGCTGAGGTTTCTAAATTAGCATTTAAAGCATTTGCAACTGTTAATAATACTGTTGCATTTGCACCCATACCACAATGACTTCCGAAAACTTCTACATTTTTAATATCATCTCTATAAGTTTCTGCTTCCATGCAATTTTTCCAAGGAATTAAACCATCTGTTTTTGTGTATACGCAAGTAATTGGTATTTTAGGTATGGCTTCTAATTCTTTTATAAACTTTTCATTTCGTTCTTTTAATTTTGTTCCTCTTAAAAACTCTAAAGAACTAATTACAGGGGTTTTCATGTTTTTTACTCCCCAAACAGGAGACCCAATAGTTATTAATTGCGCTACTTTTTCTGGGTATCTATTTGCTATTATTTTTGCGAAAATTCCACCTCCACTCCAGCCAACTAAACTTACTTTTTCTTGATGTTTTTCGTAGATTTCATCGAGTTTTTCGATAAGTTTTGGTAGTGATTTTGAGTTGATCATATTTATGCCTAAATCCCACTTATACGTTTTAAACCCTAGAGATTTTAAATATTTTCTCACAAAAGTTGTTGAATTATCATTACCCAAATAAGGAGGCATTAACAAAACAGGTTTCTCTTTGTCTGATTTGTGTTTTGGAATAAATGGATACAGCCAAAACATAGAAGTCCATTCTGCTACAGCTCTAGTTTCTAATAAAACATTGTATAATGGAGGAGGAGGTATGTTGGTATTTATTCTATTGATTTCTGCTTTAAAATTTTTTATAATATTAGAAACTGTATCTTTTTCTACCTTTTGAAACTCTTCGTTTTTATATATGTTTTCTAATAATAATACAAGGGTAATGTAATCTCTATCTGGCCCAAAATCTTCACAAATTGAAATACATTCGTTACTTAGGATGTTTAAATTTTCTTTATCGAGCTTTACTTTTTTTACAATTTTAGAGACTTCTTTGTAAAAAGGATGTCTATCGAAACTGCTAATAATTATTTTTTTTGCTTTTGCTAAAGAAGCACCTTGAGCAACAGCAATAGCTACAGCTAACTTTGAAAATGATTTATATACAATCCTATTGTTTTCCATGTTTTAATTTTTGACTTCTATTCTTTTATTTAGCCAGTTTAATAAATCTTTTTGAACTTCTTTTTTGTTAACCTCGTTTAGCATTTCGTGCCTACCACCTTTATATAACTTTAGAGTTACATCTAAAACTCCAGCTTTTTTATAGTTTTTAGCAACTTTTTTAACTCCTTTTCCCATTTCTCCAACAGGATCTTTATCTCCAGAGAAGATGTAAATTGGTAAATCTTTGGCAGTTTTTTGGAATGATTCTTCAAGATTTACTTTTTTGCTACCTTTTAAAATATCTAGAAAAACACTTAACGAGAAATCTTCTATTCGCAAAGGATCTGCTTCAAATTTATCTACTTGTTTTTCATCGCTACTAATCCAATCTACTTTAGTTCTATTGGGTTTAAACTTTTTATTAAATTGATTAAAAAATAGATTTTTTAAAACTTCATTACTTCTGTGTTTGCCATTAAATTTACTAAAAACTTTTGCGCTAACAAGTCCAATTGTACCTAAACCTTTCATAAAGCTGGCAGTACCAGATAAAATTAAAGCTTCTAGATCTTCACTAAATTGTAGTACATAAGCTCTGCTTAGTAAAGAACCCATGCTGTGACCTAAAAGTATAATTTTTGTGTTGGGGTGTTCTTTTTTAATAATTTCAGTAAGCTTTCGCATATCATAAATAGCATCAGCAAAATAATCATCACCATCATAAAATCCTAAATGCACATTTGATTTTACAGATTGCCCATGAATTCTATGGTCATTAGCATATACATCATAGCCTTGTTTTTGTAATTTTTTTGCTATTGATTTATATCTTCTTGCATGCTCTCCAACTCCATGAGAAATTTGAATGACTCCTCTAAAAGGTTTATCATTTTCAGCTTTCCATTTATAATAATAAATGGTTTCATTTTGTAAAGATTGATAAGTGTTTGTTGTATAGCGCATTATTTAGTTTCTAGAACTTTAATCAAAGCTTCTGGATTAACCCAATTTTCTCTG
>CAXBAC010000190.1:0-5352 GCA_963973485.1 uncultured Polaribacter sp.
AGGTTGTTTTATGTAGCACTAACAAGAGCAGAAAAAGTAGCATATTTATCTTACGCACAAACACGTTACAGGTGGGGTAAATTAGTAGATGCAGAACCAAGCCGATTTTTAGAAGAAATAGACGATCAATTTCTTTATTATGTAACACCAAAAGTGCCTGAGCCAAGTGTAAATCGTTTTGTAGATAAAAGTATTTTTGATGATGCTCCAAAAGGAATTCGTTTTCAAAAACCTATTCAGCGTAAAAAAGCTGAAAGAGATTTAATTAAAAAGAAAGAAATTAATATTCCTAAAAACCTGAAAAAAGTTTCACAGGCTACAACTAAAACCAACTTATTTGATGGTAGTGTTGCAGTTGGTAACATTGTAGAACACAATAGGTTTGGTGCAGGAGAAGTTATTGCTTTAGAAGGTAAAGGACCAAATCAAAAAGCAGAAATAAAATTTAGTACTGTTGGTAAAAAGAAGTTACTATTGCAATTTGCAAAATTAAAAGTGATTGGTTAAAAATCATTCGTAAAAAATAAAAATAAAGTGTTATTTTGCAACGTTTAATAACTACAAATAAAGTTGTACGTTCAATACTTTTCTTTATGAAACAATTATAAAGAAAAAAAATTCAAGAACACACTTCACAAAAATAGATAAATGACATTCGATTTAGAATACAATTCAGAAAGAACACTGATGATAATTCCTGAATATGGCAGACATATTCAAAAATTAGTAGATCATTGTTTAACTTTAGAAACCAAAGAAGAACGCAATAAAATGGCATTAGCAATTGTTGATGTTATGGGTAATTTACAACCACATTTAAGAGATGTTCCAGATTTTAAACACAAATTGTGGGATCAACTTTTTATCATGTCTAAATTTAATTTAGATGTAGATTCTCCTTATCCAACTCCATCTAAAGAGGAATTGCAAGAAAAACCAGAAAGCCTACCTTATCCAAAGTACGCATCAAAATATCGTTATTATGGTAACAATATTCAAACAATGATTAACGTTGCTTTAAGTTGGGATGAAGGTGATATGAAAGAAGCATTAGTATACACTATTGCAAATCATATGAAAAAATGTTATTTAAATTGGAATAAAGATACAGTTGATGATGCTGTTATTTTTAATCATTTGTACGATTTATCTGATGGAAAAATAGATTTAAGAAATTCTGATGAATCACTTTCAGAAACTAAAAACCTATTAAAGAAAAGAAATTCTCAAGGTCAGAATAATTCAAAAAGTAATCATAAGAAATCGCATCATAATAATAAAGGAAGAAAAAGATATTAATACATGGCATCATTCAAGATTGAAGGTGGTCACAAATTAAATGGAACCATCACTCCTCAAGGAGCTAAAAACGAAGTATTACAAATTCTTTGTGCAGTTTTATTAACTCCAGAAAAAGTAGTAGTTAATAATGTGCCAGATATTATTGATGTAAATAAGCTAATTTTTATCTTAGGAGAACTAGGAGTTAAGATTGAAAAATTAGGAAGTAATTCATACGCTTTTCAGGCTGATGATTTAAATCTAAAATACTTAGAATCTAAAGATTTTAAAAAAGATGGAAGTTCTTTAAGAGGCTCTATTATGATAGTTGGTCCTTTATTAGCAAGGTTTGGAAAAGGATATATTCCAAGACCTGGTGGAGATAAAATTGGGCGTAGAAGATTAGATACGCATTTTGAGGGATTCATTAGATTAGGTGCCAAATTTAGATACAATAAAGAAGAGCATTTTTATGGAGTAGAAGCAGATGAATTAATTGGTACAGACATGCTATTAGATGAAGCTTCTGTAACAGGTACAGCCAATATTTTAATGGCAGCTGTTTTGGCAACAGGTACAACTACTATTTACAATGCAGCTTGCGAACCCTACATTCAACAGTTATGTAAAATGCTGAATTCTATGGGAGCAAACATTACTGGTGTTGGTTCTAATTTATTAACGATAACAGGTGTTGATGCTTTAGGTGGATGTGAACACAGAGTACTGCCAGACATGATAGAAATTGGTTCTTGGATTGGTGTAGCTGTAATGACTCGTTCTGAACTTACGATTAAAGACGTAAGTTGGGAGAATTTAGGGCAAATACCAAATGTGTTCAAAAAACTCGGAATTCAATTTGAAAAAAGAGGTGATGACATATATATTCCAGAACAAGAATCTTACGAAATTCAGAATTATATAGATGGTTCTGTATTAACAGTTTCAGATGCTCCTTGGCCTGGTTTTACACCAGATTTGCTAAGTATTGTTTTAGTAATTGCAACACAAGCAAAAGGGACTGTTTTAATACATCAAAAAATGTTCGAAAGTCGCTTGTTTTTTGTTGATAAATTGATTGATATGGGCGCAAAAGTTATTTTGTGCGATCCTCATAGAGCAACAGTTATTGGCCATAATTTTCAAAGTAAATTAAAAGCTACAACAATGACTTCTCCTGATATTAGAGCAGGAATTTCACTTTTAATTGCTGCACTTTCTGCTAAAGGAACAAGTACAATCCATAATATAGAACAAATAGATAGGGGTTATGAGAATATTGAAGCCCGTTTAAAATCCATTGGAGCAAAAATTGAAAGAATAGAAAGTTAATAAACAGTAAATATAAAATTCAAATAGTGTCAATATGGCACTATTTTTTTATTGGCAAAATTTTTGCCAATAATAGGATGATAATTTAACTATTACAACGTAATGAGTAAGAAAGAAGATATACAAGAAGAAGAGTTAAAAAACGAGCAAGAAAATACACAGGTTGAAGAAAACCAAGATGTAGAACCTAATGAGGCTAAAGAAGAGCCTACTGCAGAAGAGTTAATTTCTATTGAAAAAGATAAATTTTTAAGACTTTTTGCAGAATATGAAAATTATAAAAAACGTACTTCAAGAGAAAGAATAGAATTATTTAAAACTGCAGGTCAAGAATTAATGACATCTTTACTGCCAGTTGTAGATGATTTTGAACGAGCTTTGTCACATATGGAAGATGATAAAGAGGTTGAATTAAAAAAAGGAGTACTTCTAATTTATAATAAATTCTACAAAACTTTAGAGCAGAAAGGATTATCAAAAATAGAAACCAATAATGGTGATGTTTTTGATGCAGAAATACACGAAGCAATTACTCAAATTCCTGCACCATCAGAAGATTTAAAAGGAAAGATTATCGACTGTGTTGAAAAAGGATACAAATTAGGAGATAAAATTATTCGCTATCCAAAAGTAGTGATAGGACAATAATTAAGTATTTAGGATACAAAAAGTAATAATTTATGTACTACTTTTTGAAAACTACAAACTAAAAATAATGGCAAAACAAGATTTTTACGAAATATTAGGCATATCAAAATCAGCATCACAAGCAGAAATTAAGAAAGCCTATAGAAAAATGGCTATAAAATATCATCCAGATAAAAACCCTGGAGATACAGTTGCTGAAGAAAACTTTAAAAAAGCTGCAGAAGCCTATGAAGTTTTAAGTGATGAAAACAAAAAAGCAAGATATGATCAATATGGTCATGCAGCTTTCGATGGTCCTCAAGGTGGAGGAGGCTTTGGAGGTGGAGGCATGAATATGGATGACATATTTAGCCAGTTTGGAGACATCTTTGGAGGTGGTGGTTTTGGTGGCGGTTTTGGCGGTTTTGGTGGTGGAGGCCAAAGACAAGCCAGAGTTAAAGGAAGTAATATGCGAATTCGTGTAAAACTTACTCTAGAAGAAATCGCTAAAGGAATCGAAAAGAAAGTAAAAGTTCGTAGAAAAGTACAAGCTAGTGGTGTAAAATATAAAACCTGTCCAACTTGTAATGGTTCAGGCCAACAGATGCGTGTTACCAATACTATTTTAGGTAGAATGCAAACTGCTACAACATGTAGTAGTTGTTCTGGTGCTGGAGAAACTATTAGCAGTAAACCTAATGGAGCAGATGCTCAAGGGTTAATTGTTAATGAAGAAACAGTATCAATTAATATACCTGCTGGTGTAACAGAAGGTGTTCAGCTAAAAGTAGGAGGAAAAGGTAATGAAGCACCAGGTAAAAATTCAGTAGCTGGAGATTTATTGGTTTTAATTGAAGAAATTCCTCACGAAAAACTAAAAAGAGAAGGTACAAATATCCACTACGATTTATATATCAATTTCTCTGAAGCTGTTTTAGGTACTAGTAAAGAGGTAGAAACTGTTACAGGAAAGGTTAAGATTAAAATTGATGCAGGTACGCAATCTGGTAAAATTTTGAGATTAAAAGGTAAAGGATTACCAAGTATTGAAAGATATGGAACAGGAGATTTCTTAATACATATAAATGTATGGACTCCTCAAGAATTAAATAAAGAGCAAAGAACGTTTTTTGAAAATATGAGTGAAGATCCAAATTTTTCACCTGATCCTCAAACATCAGATAAATCATTTTTTGAAAAAGTAAAAGACATGTTTTCTTAAAGAAATATTAAAAAGACTACTTAAATACAATTATTTAGGCTAATTGTAATTCAGTCTTTACATTTTATCTTATCTTTGAAGTGTTGTTGGGAAACCAATAACACTTTTTCTTTTTCATAGCAATTTTTCCCACCTAAATTCTGTTTAGGTGGGTTTTATTATTTTAAAGAAAAAAATAATATTTAAGCAGACTTATCTTATCGCTTTAATTTATTTTAAAGAGGAAAGTCCGGACACCAAAGAGTATTCATAGCGGATAACATCCGTCCAACGTGAGTTGAGGACCAGTGCAACAGAAAGCAAGTACAGTTAGGCTGTAGTGAAACCAGGTAAACTCTATGAGGTGCAATGCCATGTAAATTAGAGCTTGAGAGTTACTCGCTCGATTCTAAAGGGTAGGCAGATCGATTCTAAGAGTAATTTTAGAACTAGATAAATGATAAGAACCAAATTTATTTTGGAAACAGAATTCGGCTTATTAGTCTGCTTTTATATTATCTTCAAAAAAACCATTAAATTCTTCAAAAATTTTAACATTAGTAGTTAAAAAAGAGTAAATAGCTTTTTTTTATTTATTAATCGCACCAATCTATTATTTATTTTTTAAAATTGATTTTATTACTGTAAATTTGTTTCACTAATAAAAAAAATCACAACTAAATATGGCATTTGATATTGACATGATCAAACAGGTTTACGCAAATATGACAGAACGCGTAGATGCTGCTCGTAAAATTACAGGAAAACCACTAACCTTAGCAGAAAAGATTTTATATTCTCACTTATGGGATGGAATCCCAAATAAAGAATTGGTAAGAGGAAAAGACTATGTAGATTTTGCGCCAGATAGAATTGCTTGTCAAGATGCAACTGCACAAATGGCTTTATTG
>CAXBAC010000191.1:0-5346 GCA_963973485.1 uncultured Polaribacter sp.
AATGTAACTGTAAATGATGCAACTTTACCAACAGTTATCACTCAAGATATTTCAATAGATTTAGATGAAAATGGTGCAGCAAGCATTACTGCAGATATGATAGACAATGGCTCTTTTGATAATTGTGCAATTCAATCTATTGCATTAGATAACACATCATTTTCATGCAATAATGTTGGATATAACCAAGTAACATTAACAGTAACAGATTCAAGTGGAAACACTTCGTCAGCAACTGCAAACGTAACTGTTAAAGACGTTACTGCACCTAATGCAATTACTCAAAATATAGTTTTAGATTTAGATGTAAATGGTTCTGCTACAATTACAGCAGATATGATTGATAATGGATCTTCTGATGCGTGTGGTATTGAATCTCTAGCATTAAATGTTACTTCATTTAGTTGCGAAAAAGTAGGCGCAAATCAAGTTATTCTTACAGTAACTGATACAAATGGAAATTCATCTACAGCAAACGCAACAGTTACTATAAATGATGTTACAGCTCCTGCTGTTACAACACAAGATATCTCAATTGATTTAGATGAAACTGGAAATGCAAGTATTACAACAGACATGATTGATAATGGTTCTGCTGATGCATGTGGAATTGCTTCAATAGTTTTAGATAACACTTCTTTTACTTGTGAAAACGTTGGCGTAAATCAGGTAGAATTAACTGTTACAGATAATAATGGAAATGTTGCTTCATCAATGGCAAATGTTACAGTTAACGATGCAACTTTACCAACAGTTATTACACAAGATATTTCTGTTAATTTAGATGCAACTGGTAATGTTTCAATAACACCAGAGATGATAAACAATGCTTCTTTTGATAATTGCGGTATTAAATCTATAGCTTTAAATATTACTGAATTTAGTTGTTCAAATGTTGGTAACAATTCTGTAACGTTAACTGTTACTGATAATAATGATAACGTTGCTACTGCAACAGCAAATGTTTCAGTTAATGATGTTACAGCTCCAACTGTAATTACACAAAGTGCTACAGTTACTTTGGCAAATGGTACAGCATCAATTTCTACTTTTGATGTGGATGGAGGAACTTTTGATAATTGTTCATTCTCATTAACCTTAGATAACGACACTTTTTCTTGTGATGACATAGGAGAAAACACAGTAACTTTAACTGCTACTGATGCTTCTGGAAATACATCTTCTCAACAAGCAATTGTTAATGTTGTTGGAGACATACCAACTGTTAGTATAAATGATTTTAATGCTGTACAAACTCAGAAAAAAAATACTATTTTCTTAGGATTTGGACCAAGCAGTATGAATCTTAATACTGTAGTTTCAGGGGGTTCAGGTTTTACTTACGATTGGTCTGCCTCTACAGGAGAAAGTGTTGCTAACGTAGCAAACCCAAGTGTAAGTCCAATGGTTAGTACAACTTACAATGTTATTGTAACAAATTCAAATGGATGTACTGCTTCTACTTCAATTTACGTATGTGTTATAGATGCAAGAGCTTTCGATAAAAAAGGGAGGTACAAAGGTAAAGTTACAGTATGTCATCATACTAGTGGTAAAAAAGGAACCAAACATGTTTTAATAAATATTAGTAAAAATGCAGTAATGACGCATTTAACTAAACATGGTAGAGGAACAGACCACGCAGATTCTCTAGGAGCTTGTAATGCAACTTGTGTTGACAGTACTAGCAGTAAAAGTACAGGTGATAATAATAACAGCTTCACTACTTCTATTAAAGACAATTTAAATGTTTATCCAAACCCTTCTAAAGGAATGTTTGATGTACGTTTAACAGGAGTTGGTTTAGAAACAGCAATTATTCTTTTTGATATTAATGGTAAATTAATAGAACGTAAAGTAATTTCAGCTGAAAATAGTGAGCAAAACATAATTACTATTGGAAATTACAATTTGTCTTCTGGAATTTATTTACTTAAAATTACAAACCAAAACGAAAGTATTAGTAAAAAAATAATAGTAACTAAGGACTAATACAATTAATAATTAGATAATATAAAAGTTATCTAAAACAAAAACAGGTTAAGCTAATCACTTAACCTGTTTTTAATTTTAATACTTTTAATAATTACTAAAAAGTTCTAGAAATATTAAAACCAAAATGAATATCACCTCCAAAAAAATCACCAGTAGTTTCTGCAATAAAACTTTTTTCAATCATTGTAATTGCGTTAGATAATATCAATTGAAACACATGACCTCCAGTTTCAATATCTACTCCAAATGCCAATGAATTTCTTGCATTAATGGATTTCGATTCATTAAATGCATAATAATATTCGCTATTTAAAGAAACACGTTTACTAATTTTTATACGAGTTCCTAAACCAAGAGCAAAAATATCATGTGGATCTTCTACAATGCTAACTGTATTTCTATGAATATAAGTTGGCGTAAGTTGATAAGAGAAGTTAGAACTTACTTTTCTTGCCACTAATACTTGCCCAACGTAAGATAAACTTTCTGCAAAGCTTCTTTTATCATTAGGCGTATAATCTTTTAATGTTTTAACAGCTACACTACCAAATAGAGAAATTGCAAATGGAAAAGAATTTTCTCCTTTTTTTTGTTTTAGTAAACTATATTTTAAGAAACCATCGTATTTTTTTCAAAACTACTTCTTCCTAAACCAGCTGTCAAATCATCTGTTAAACCATACTCAAAAGAAAAGCGAATATTAGAATTATCTAGTCCAAATAAGTCGTAAAAACCTGAGTTTATTCTTCCAAACCTATGTGAAATGATAAACTCTAATTCACCATCTTTTCTGTTTTCTACAGAATGACCATTAAGTATTCTAGTACCTTTAAAAGTTGATGTTACAATATTTGCACTGTCTCCATTAATCATTTCTTTATCAAGAATATCAAATAAGTCATCTTGACTAAAGCAAAATGTAGGTGAAAGTAAGAAAACTAAAGCGAATAGAAATTTATTCATAATTATCGTTTATAAGGTAAATGATTTAAATTAAATGTTATTTTTATATTCTCTGCAATGTTCATGAATACAACTTTTGGTATTTTTATTTTATAATCTTCTAAAGCTATCGAAAAATTACCATCTACTTCTATAGTATTTTTTAATTTTTTGAAATTTGCTTTTATCTCTACATCATTAGACACACCATGAATGGTAAGTTGACCTTTTACTATAAATTCTTTTTTAATGTCGCTTATATTTTCAAAATTTAATATTTTTCCTTTAAAAGAAGCTTTGGGATATCTTTCAGACTCTATATAATTCTCATTAAAATGCTCTTCCATTAAAGCCTTTTTAAACTTAAAAGCTTTCATAAACATTGCAATTCCCATATCTCCTGTATTCAGATCGATAAGACTAGTTACATATTCATTATCTGCAGTTATATTTTCTAAAGGAGCTTTAGAGAAAAATTTTATCTTCCCAGTTTTTGTTAGATATTTTTCTTGAGCACTATTACTTAAAGCAAGTAAAAAAAAGGCTGTAAGAGTAAAGATTATATTTTTTATTTTCATATTTTTTTTTAATTATTAAGTGCTCCAGAATCTACCCAACAACTAATTGCTTCAATTTCTGCGCTTGTTAAAGAACCACCTTGTGGCATTCTTCTACTTACAGTTTCTGCTTTTACAATGCCTGCATTTGCACTTGTGCCATTATAGGTGGTTAAATTTGGAAAATTACCTCCTGTTCCATGACATTGCACACAATTTGCATCTATAATAGGCTTTACATGTACATTGTAAGTAATAGTAGCACATGGGTCTTCATCTGGTAATTCATCTATAATTGACTCTTCTACATTGGTTAAACAAGAGGTAAAAAAGACACTTATTAGTAGTATCAAACAAAAATTACTGAATTTAAATTTTTTGATCATTTTTAGCTATTTTAAAAATATATTGAAAAATACACATTAAATAAGTAGCAATCTACTTCGAATGCTTACAAAATAAAAACTTTAACTATTAAGAAAAATAATAATATGGAGTAAACTTCTCTATTTTTTTTAAGATAGTTTAATTTGAAGCACCATCTATTCCTTTATATTTTTGATTAAAATACAAGGTGTAAACAGCTTTTATAATTAACTATTTAGACATAAAAAAACCTTTATACATATAACACTAAACTTATTTTATATAAGATATATAGTCTAATAAAAATTATTAATCATATTAGCTTTCAATATCATTAATAATATATAAATGATACTTAAAATTCAACAAATTAATTAGCATAAAAAAATCTTCTTTATTGATAAAGAAGATTTTTTTTATGAGTAAGAGTTAAAGAATTATTTATTCAAATACATTTTACGTCTTGAGTACAAGTCGTAAAAATCATCGTCTTTTAAACTATCAATAAATAAAATACTTTCACCTGTAGATTTCATTTCTGGTCCTAGTTTCTTATTAACGTTTGGAAATTTGTTAAATGAGAAAACAGGTTGCTTAATTGCATAACCATCTAATTGTGGATTGAATTTAAAATCTGTTACTTTTTTATGACCTAACATTACTTTTGTAGCGTAATTTACATAAGGTTCTTTATAGGCTTTTGCAATAAAAGGCACTGTTCTAGATGCTCTTGGGTTGGCTTCTATAATGTAAACAGTATCGTCTTTAATGGCAAACTGAATATTAATTAAACCCACCGTTTTTAATGCTCTTGCAATTGTATGTGTATGATCTACAATTTGTTGCATTACCAAATCTCCTAAATTAAAAGCTGGTAAAGTTGCATTTGAATCTCCTGAATGAATTCCACAAGGCTCTATATGTTCCATAATTCCAATAATATATACATTACCTTCTGCATCACAAATTGCATCAGCTTCTGCTTCTATAGCACCATCTAAATAATGATCTAAAAGTAATTTGTTATTTGGAATTTTACGTAATAAATCAACAACATGCTCAACTAACTCTTCTTTGTTGATGACGATTTTCATTCCTTGACCACCTAAAACATAAGAAGGTCTTACTAGAATAGGAAAATCTAATTCATCTGCTAAAGCTAGTGCTTCATCTGCAGTTTCTGCAACACCAAATTCTGGATAAGGAATGTTATTTTCCTTTAACATTGCAGAAAAACGACCTCTATCTTCAGCAATATCTAAGGCTTCAAAAGAAGTTCCTATAATTTTAATACCGTATTTGGTTAACTTTTCTGCTAATTTTAAAGCGGTTTGTCCTCCCAATTGCACAATAACACCTTCTGGTTTTTCATGACGAATGATGTCATAAATGTGTTCCCAAAATACAGGTTCGAAATATAGTTTATCAGCAGTGTCAAAATCTGTAGAAACTGTTTCTGGATTACAGTTGATCATAATTGTTTCGT
>CAXBAC010000192.1:0-5322 GCA_963973485.1 uncultured Polaribacter sp.
AAACTTCTGGTAAAGAAGAAATAAATGGTGGTAAATAACACTTAAATATTTTAATTAAAAAGGGAACTCAAATTGAGTTCCCTTTTTTTATCTAGTAAAAGTCATTTTATGAACTAAATTCCCTTTTTTATCATAATACTTCCATAAGCCAATTGGTCTTTTCCAATCTAAATATTGTCCTTCAGATTTTAAGCTGCCATCTTCATAAAAGAATTTAACAGGGCCTTCCACTTTGTTATTTAAGTAAGTTCCTTCACAAACTTTGTTTCCTAAAGGATCATAATCTGTCCATTTTCCATTACCAATGCCATTTACAAATTCTTGTATTGTCATTAAATTTCCATTATCATATTTGCCATATAAAATACCTGTAAATGGAGTGTTAGTTCCCTTTTTATAATAAACAGCACCTAATTTATAAGGTTTTTGATACGTTTTTGACATAGAAACCATTTCTTTTTTATCTTGACTGTACATATGAATACATCCAAAAAAAATAAGCCATACTAGATTCTTCATGTTCTTATTTAGTTTATAATTGTTAATATTTGCATCCAGTTCTCTAAAAGTAATTTGGCTGCTTCTTTTTTATTGTTTTTGCTTAAAGCATCTATAATTTGTACATGATGATTTTCTGATTTTGAGAATGAAGTATTATTTTCTAAAAAGTCAACTTCGTAAAAAAATATTCTTGTTTTTAATTCAGATAGAATTTGTAATGCAACAGGGTTTTTATAACCCGAAGTTAATAATGTATGAAAGTCCATATCTGCATTAATTCTTGAAATTGCAGTAGAAGAATTTTCAAATTTTTCTTGTTGTTTTTGTAATTTCTTAATCTTATGAGGTGTAAAAGTTGAGTTTTTTAAAGCCAATACTTCTAAATGACTCACCAATTCATATAAATTTTTTGCTTCGTTTTTCGTCAATTCAGGAATTACAAATCCCTTATTTGGTATAGATTTTACAATATGTAATTGTTCTAATTGTGTTAAAGCTTCACGTATGGGAGTAACACTTACCTTTAATTCCCTAGCTAATGAAGCTAAAGACAAAGATTGTTCTGGTTTTAAGTCACAAGATTTCATCTTTTTTATGAGTAAGTTCTTTACTTGATCTCTAAAATTTATTTTTACAATCATAATAATCATATATCGTATACGATTTTACAAATGTAAGTATTTCATTTAGAGTAAACAAATATGATTTACCACCAAACTACAAAATACTTGTGTAGTTCTCCTTTTGAAGATTTTATCCAAACCATAGGAGAAAAATTTCGATTCATATAAACAGTACATTCACTTAAAAAAGTATCATAATTCAGCCAATTTACATTGGTATGTGGTTGAAGTAACCAATCTTTTTTAATAGGGATATAAAATTTACAATCCACAAATAACGTTAATTCTTTTTGATGAATGTAAAAGCCTGATATACAATCTCCATTTAAGGTTTTTAACTTTAGATGTTTCTTATTAAAAGGAATAAATATTTGTGCTTTAAAATACACTTCTTGAGTTATAAGACTCGAATCAATAGCTAAGGACTCTAAATAAGATTCACATGCTTTAGAAAAAAGTAGAGGCAATTGCTTTGTTTTAAGTTTTTGGAGTTTTTCTAATAACGTATCTTTTCTATTTGGTCCTATAAAATGATCAACTTCTGTAATTCCAATGCTATCATCATACAAATAAAATTTATAGACAATTTCTAAATGAATAGGTTTTTTATGTTTAAGTAAAATACAATCAATTTCTCCTAATGTTCTTTTTTCTTTCTGAATTTGAACGTTTTCAGCAATAATTTCTATAGAATTATCTTGTTCTAGTTGATATGAAACAAAGCGCTCAACATATTTTCCTAAGCGTAATTTTTCATTTATTGCAGTATTAAATTTTATATATTTTTGCTTTAAATGAAATTGTTTTAAACCATAAAAAGTATTATTTTTCCACAAAGAATTAGTGTGTAAAAACCCATCAAATCTTTTTTGAATAATTTCAGTTAATTGACTCATATCAAAATCGAAATTACAAATCTATTTTGTAACTTGAACTGCTAAATACAATTATATGCAGTTAGAAAAAAGTACGCTTAACTTTTTAAAAGATTTACAAAAAAATAACAATAGAGATTGGTTTGCAGATCATAAAGATGCGTACCTAAAAGCACAACAAAACGCAAAATCGGTTTTTTCAGAAATTCATCAGAAATTACAAATGCATGATGAAATTGAAAAATCTAAAATGATGCGTATTTACAGAGATGTTCGTTTCTCTAAAGATAAAACACCTTATAAAGCACATTTTGCAAACTCATACTCAAGATTAGGTGCAGCGTTAAGAGGTGGCTATTTTTTGAGAATAAGACCAGGAGAATCGTTTTTAGCTGGTGGTTTTTGGGAGCCTAATAAAGAAGATTTATTTCGAATTCGAAAAGAAATAGAACAAGACGCATCAGAAATTAAAGCTATTTTAAACGACAAAAATTATAAAAAACATTTTGGAGGTACTTTTGATAGCTTTTCTGAATTAAAAACTGCTCCAAGAGGTTTTGATAAGGAACATCCAGATGTAGATTTACTGCGTAAAAAAGGCTTTATTGCCGTTAAAAACTTTACAGATGAAGAAGTCTTAGCAGCGAATTTTACAGATAAAGTTGATGAAAGCTATCGTGCATTAAGACCTTTCTTTGATTTATTTAGTGATATTTTAACAACCAATTTAAATGGAGAAAGTATTATTTAATGGCTTATAGCAAGCAAAATTTAACTTTCTAGTTTGTATCATGCTTTGCTTATTAAGTTTTTATCAACTTCCCTTTTTAAAACAAGAATAGTAATAATTGTGGATAGTAAGTCTGCTATTGGAAAGGACCACCAAACACCAGCAACTCCATAGTATTTTGGTAAAAAGTAGGCGAGTGGTATTAGAAAAATACCTTGTTTTAATAGTGTTAAAAAAAGAGCTGGTACTGCTTTACCTGCTGCTTGAAAATATGCTGAACCAACTAACTGCATAGTAATAATTGGAGTTACCAAAAATACAATAAGCATTGCATTTGGGGTTTCATTTAGCAAAGTAGTGTCATTGGTAAAAACCCAGATAATTTCTTCTCCTCCATATGTAAAAAGAGAATAATTTAACACAATCATCAAAACACTTACGGCTCCTTGTCTAACCACAGAAACACCACCTAATTCTACAATTTCTCGAACAATTTTACCATCTAAAGCAAAGTTTTTTGGTAAAATTTTTAACTCACTTTTATTCGATAGAAAGAAAAATAATATATACAGTCCACAACTAGCAAAAGAAATGGTGGTTGCTAAACCTGCGCCTGTCATTCCCCAACCAAAAAACTTTATGAATATAACGTCTAGTATAATATTCAATACAGCAGGAATCATCATAGCATACATGGCAAATTTTGGTTTGCCTTCTGCACGAATTACAGGGTTTCCCATCATTGCAAAAGCTAAAAAAGGAACTCCGTAAATTACCACTTCAAAATAATCAGAGGCTATTGGTAAAATATCACCTTTTGCACCAAACAAATCTAATATAGGTACACTAAAAAAGTTACCTAATAAAACAAAGACAATTGCTAAGATGAGCGTTAAACATATTTGATTCCCAAAAGTAAGAAAGGCTTTCTCAGAATTTTCTGCTCCTAAAGCTCTAGAAATAATAGAGCTTCCACCAATTCCTATTCCCATTCCAATTGATGAAATTAAAAAGGCAATTGGTAAAACTACAGTGATGGCTGCAATTGCTAAAACACCAATCCATTGCCCAACAAAAATGGTGTCAACAATCATGTTTAAAGACATTACAAGTATTCCAATAGTAGCTGGCCCTGCTTGTTTTATTAGTAATTTACCAATATCTTCTGTACCTAATTCGTTTGCTAATTTTGCCATATAGAAATGCAAATATCCTATAAAATGTTTAGTTTAACTTAATTGAATCATCGATAATTATTATACGTGTATAAAAATGAATAGTTTTGTTAAAAATGATAAATATGGATAATTTATTTGAAGTTGCAATAACCATTTCAGCTGAAGATATTGATAATTTAAATCATGTAAACAATGCTGTTTATGTGAAGTGGATGGATGATGTTGCAAGTAAACATTGGGCTCATCTAACCAAAAACCATGCTTTAGATGACTATATTTGGGTGGTAAGCAAACATGAAATTGAATATAAGAACGAAGCTTTTCTGGGTGATGAAATTACTGCTAAAACTTGGGTTGGAAATACTAGAGGAGTTACATCAGAAAGAATTATAGAGTTTTATAAAGAAAATACCTTGTTAGTAAAATCGAAGACGACTTGGGTATTATTAGATGCCAAATCTTACAAACCTATAAGAATTAGAGAAAATATTTTAAAAGTATTGCAGCCTAGTAAATAAAAGTATCTTTGCAAAAAAAAATACATTTACAATGACTTCATTTTCAGCTCTAGGAATACGTAAAGAGTATATAAAATCAATTAAAGAAATAGGCATTGCTACACCTACAGAAATTCAAGAAAAAGCAATACCAATTTTATTAAAATCACCTACAGATTTTATTGGTTTAGCACAAACTGGTACAGGTAAAACTGCAGCATTTGGGTTGCCAGTGTTACATCATATTGATGCCAATTCAGAGCATATTCATGCTTTAATATTATCACCAACTAGAGAATTGGTGCAACAAATTAAAAAGCAACTTTTTAAATTTACCAAATATGTTGATGAGCGTATTTTTTTAGAAGCTGTTTTTGGTGGTGAAAAGATAGATAGGCAAATGAATAACCTTAAGAGAACTACACATGTTGTTGTAGCTACTCCTGGAAGATTAATTGATTTGATTGAAAGAGGTGCAGTAGATATTAGCCATGTAAAAACGGTTATTTTAGATGAAGCTGATGAAATGTTAAGTATGGGTTTTAAACAAGATTTGAATAGAATCTTAAAGTTTACTACTAAAACAGATAGAAAAACATGGTTATTTTCTGCAACAATGCCAGACGAAATTAAGCGAATTGTAAAAACGTATATGGATGCTAATGCTCCAAGAATTGAAGTAAATAAAAATGCTTTGGTGAATGCTAATATTCGTCATCAATATGTAAAAACTACTTTAAAAACTAAAGTAGATGATATCATAACATTCTTAGAGAAAAGACAAGCGCAAAGAGGTATTATTTTTTGTAGAACAAAAGCTGGTGCACAAAACTTAGCAAAACAATTAATAGAGGAAGGTTTTTCTGCAGCTGCTTTAGAAGGCGATATGCAACAAAAAGAGAGAGATAAAGTGATGCA
>CAXBAC010000193.1:0-5247 GCA_963973485.1 uncultured Polaribacter sp.
CTTGGAGCTTCAAGAACATTGCCAGAAAAGAATGATGATGAAGATGCCATGTTGGCTGAAGCTTTCTATGTAGAAGATAATAGCAGATTGGGTTGTCAAATTCAAATTACACCAGATATAGATGGTTTAGAAGTAGAACTAGCACCAGAATCTTAATTTATGTATACAGTTACAGAGTTAAATACCAAACCGAAATCTTACAGTATGTGTTTAAGAAACGCAGTTGAGGTATTTACAAGAGACGTTATCAACTGTTTATTTGATGCTAACTATAGTGAAGTATTTTTAGATAAGACAAAAGATAAATTTTATAAAATATTAGAAAGACTTTTTGTTAATAACAAAGAATGTTATTGGTCAGATTTTTCAAAAGCATTTCCAGAAATAAGAGAAAAGTTAGATTTAGATGCACTTGCAGCTTTAGAAAGAGATCCTGCTGCAAAAAGTCTAGAAGAAATCTATTTAGCTTATCCTGGTTTTTATGCAATTGTAGTATATAGATTAAGCCATAAATTACTGCAACAAGATATCCGTGTTTTACCAAGAATGATGAGTGAGTTTGCACATGGGTTAACAGGTACAGACATTCATCCAGGAGCTCAAATTGGAGATTCTTTTTTTATAGACCATGCAACAGGAATTGTAATTGGAGAGACCACTATAATTAAAGAAAATGTAAGTATTTACCAAGGAGTTACTTTAGGAGGTATTCAAGTAAAAAAGAGTTTAGCTTCTACAAAAAGACATCCAACTATAGAAAGCAATGTTGTTATTTATGCAAACGCAACAATATTAGGAGGAGATGTGGTTATTGGTTCAGGTGCTGTAATTGGTGCAAATGTTTGTGTTACTAATTCTATACCAGAAAATTCAGTAGTTACTGTTCGTTCAGAAAATAAAATATTCTTTAAAAAGTAATTCATGAAAACTCAAAATCTTCTCGACTTTATAGGGAATACTCCTTTAATAAAAGTTGATAATATTCTAAATAAAAAAGAAGTAACTCTACTGCTAAAATTAGAAGGTAATAACCCTGGAGGAAGCGTAAAAGATAGAGCTGCATTTAATATGATTAATGAAGCACTTAAAAGAGGAGACTTAAAAAAAGGAGGTACTTTAGTAGAGGCTACAAGTGGTAACACAGGTATTGCTTTGGCTTTTATTGCTAAATCATTAGGCTTAAATATGGTGTTGATTATGCCAGAAAATGCAACAGAAGAGCGTGTAAAAACCATGAAGGCTTATGGAGCAGAAGTAATTTTAACACCTGCAGATATTGGTATAGAAGGTTCTAGAGATTTGGCATTCAAATTAAGAGACGAAAAAGGGTATGTGCTTTTAAATCAATTTGAAAATGATGATAATTGGAAAGCACATTACAAAACTACAGGTCCAGAAATTTGGAGAGATACTCAAGAAAAAGTAACTCATTTTGTAGCAACAATGGGTACAACAGGTACAATTATGGGTACTTCTACGTATTTAAAAGAAAAAAATAAAGACATAGTAATTGTAGGAGCTCAACCTGCAGAGGGTGCTAAAATTCCAGGAATTAGAAATTGGTCTCCAGAATATGTGCCTAAATTTTTCAATCCTAAAAAGGTAGATATCACTATAGACGTATCAGAAGAAGATGCTAAAAGAATAACAAAACAATTAGCAGAACAAGAAGGTGTTTTTGCAGGCATGAGTAGTGGAGGTTCTGTTTATTGTGCACTTCAAATAGCAAAACAGATAGAAAAAGGAGTTATTGTTGCTATTATTTGTGATAGAGGAGACCGTTATTTATCTTCAGACTTATTTGTTTAAAGAAAATTTTTATTGTTTGACGATATTGTAAAATTCAGAATTCTTATTAATAATTTTTATAAGAGATTGATAATCTTGTTCTTAGTTTTAAAATCTAGCATAACTACAATTGATACACTAATAGTAAAAAGCAATTTTTTTTAAATATTGCAGCTAAATAAAATGATTACTTTTGTGTATCAAATAAAATAACAATCAAAAAAATATATAAAATGGCATTAGAAATTACAGACGCAAATTTTGATGAAATAGTATTAAAATCAGACAAACCAGTTTTAGTAGACTTTTGGGCTGCTTGGTGTGGACCATGTAGAATGGTTGGACCAATCGTTGATGAAATTCACACTGAATACGATGGTAAAGCTGTTGTAGGTAAGGTTGATGTTGATGCAAATCAGGAATTTGCTGCTAAATATGGTGTAAGAAACATACCTACAGTTTTGGTATTTAAAAACGGAGAAGTTGTAGACAAGCAAGTTGGTGTTGCTCCTAAAAAAACGTATACAGATAAAATTGATGCTGCATTGTAGTATTAACATTTTATAAACTCATAAAGGTTTGGCTAACGTCAAACCTTTTTTTATTTTTAAAAACTAAATAAATCTTATGAAATTTTTCAAACTGTTTTTGGCTTTACTAATCATTACTTCATGTAATTCTTCGGATAAAAAGCTAGTATTAGAAAAAGGAATTTCTTACGAATTAGCCAAATATAGAAAAAAACAAATTTCTGATATTACATATAATCTAGATTTTAAAATCCCTAAAGAAAAAGCAAATGCAATACCTGCAAAACTTGTTGTAAACTTTAACATTAAAGATCTTAAAAATGATGTTTATTTGGATTTTAATGAAGAAAGTTCAAAATTAAAATCAGTAAAAATTAATACTGAATCTGTAGAAATTAATCACCAAAAAGAACATCTAATTTTAGATAAATCTAAACTAAATATTGGTGCGAACAAGGTTGAAATTCTTTTTGAAGCAGGTGAAACATCGTTAAATAGAAATAAAGATTTTTTGTATACACTTTTAGTTCCAGATAGAGCAAGCACACTCTTTCCAGTATTTGATCAGCCAGATTTAAAAGCAAAGTATAATTTGCAAATTACAGCTCCAAAAGATTGGAAAGTCTTAGCAGGTGGTTCTCTTGAAAAAAGCACAAATATAGATGGCTTTACACAGCATACGTTTGCAACTACAGATCTTATGAGTAGTTACCTTTTCTCTTTTGTTGCTGGTAAATTTTCAGAAACTACTCAAAATCCAGATGCATTTGATATGCGTTTGTTATATAGAGAAAATAATGAAGAAAAAATTAAAGAAAGTGTTGATGAGATATTTAAAATTCATCAAAATTCAATTGATTTTTTAGAAAATTACACAGACGTTAATTTTCCTTTTCAGAAAATGGATTTTGCTACAATTCCACCTTTTCAATATGGTGGAATGGAACATGTAGGAGCTATTCAGTATAGAGAGTCATCACTTTTTTTAGATAAAAATGCTACGCAAAGTAGAAAGTTAGCTAGAGCAAAATTAATAGCACACGAAACATCACATATGTGGTTTGGCGATTTAGTTACCATGGAATGGTTTAATGATGTTTGGATGAAAGAAGTATTTGCCAATTTTATGGCAGATAAAATTGTAAATCCTGTATATCCAGAAATCAATCACAACTTAAGTTTTATGATGTCTCATTATCCTAGTGCGTATTCAGAAGACAGAACAAAAGGCACAAACCCAATAAGACAAAATTTAGATAATCTAAAAAATGCAGGTTCTTTATATGGTAGAATAATTTACAATAAAGCACCAATTATGATGCGTCAACTAGAGTTTTTACTCGGAGAAGAGGTGTTTAAAGAAGGCGTTCAACAATATATAAAAACCTATGCAAACGCTAATGCAGATTGGGAAGAGCTCGTTGCTATTTTTGATAAAAAATCTGCGGGTGATATAAAATCTTGGAGTGATGTTTGGGTAAATTCTGCAGGAAGACCCATCTTTTCAGAGGAAGTAGAGTATAATGAAAAAGGAAATGTTACAAAGTTTGTTATACATCAAAATGCAGAAGATGGTTCTGATAAAGTCTGGACACAATCTTTTAAAATTCAGTTAATAGATAAAAGAGGTTATGTAAAAAATATTGGCATAAAGAATATGGGGAAATCTTTTGATATTTCTGCTGCAACTACAGACTTTAAACCAGGGCAAGTTTTGTACAATATCAATGGGTTTGGTTATGGTGTTTTTCCAATATATCAATCAAAAATTAATACCTATAAAAATATAAAAGACGAGGTTTCTAGAGGCTATCAATTTATCAATTTGTATGAAAATATGCTTATTGATAAAATTACGCCTTTGCAAACATTTAATGTCTTTTTAGAAGCTATTCAATCAGAGAAAAATGAACTGATAAGTAGTTATTTATCAGGTAGATTGCAAAACATATATTGGGCTTTTTTAACAGCATCACAAAGAGAAAATATTGAGGAGAAATCAGAGGAAGTTTTATATCAATTATTAGAAACAACACTACCTGCTAATATCAAAAAAACGATATTTGGTTTATACCAAACTATTGCTATTACAGATGAAGGGAAAAATAATTTATATCAAATTTGGACAAAAAATAAAAAAATTGAGAACCTCTTCTTAAACGAAAATAATTACATGGCTTTAGCTATGAAGTTAGCTATTTACAAACATCCAAAAAGCGATGAGATTATTAATGAGCAGCAAAACCGCATTTCTAATCCAGATCAATTAGAACGTTTTCAGTGGTTGTTGCCTTCAATTTCTTCGGATGAAAAAACAAGAGATGATTTTATGAAATCACTTTTAGAAAAAGAAAATAGAGAAAAAGAATCTTGGGTGCAAACAGCTCTAAATAATATTCATCATCCTTTAAGGCATAACTCTTCTACAAAACACTTAGAATCGATTTTAGAAGAATTAGAAGAGGTGCAATTAACAGGTGATATTTTCTTTCCTAAAGGATGGTTGGCAAATTCAATTGGTAAATATTCATCGAAAGAAGCATATGACATTTTGAACAAATTTTTAGAGCAAAACGGAAACTATAACCCTATTTTACTTAAAAAACTTCAACAAACCACAGACGATTTGGTAAGGGCTCAAAACATCAAAGAATAATGGATATATCTGAAGTTAATTCGTCTGAAATTAAAAACCTAGACCTGTTAGCAAAACAAGTAGTAGAAGGGTTTATTACAGGAATTCATAAAAGTCCTTTTCATGGTTTTTCTGTCGAATTTTCTGAGCATAAATTGTATAATAAAGGAGAAAGTACGAGGCACATTGACTGGAAGTTGTTTGCTAAAACAGAAAAATTATACACTAAAAAATATGAAGAAAGTTCTTGCATATAACCCCTAAACCGATTATTTTGCTTTTGGTAAAGTATAT
>CAXBAC010000194.1:0-5234 GCA_963973485.1 uncultured Polaribacter sp.
AATACCCATTCTCCAATTTTTACAGTATCAGAATTTGTAAAAGGCGTGTAAGGTAAAGGCATTTCTGCATCAATTTTTAATAAAGCAATATCATTTGTAGGATCTGTGCCTATTAAAGTTGCTTCATACTTTTTTCTGTTATTTAATATAATTTCAATTGTATTTGCATTGTCTATAACATGATTGTTGGTTACAATATAACCATCTGCAGAAATAATAACTCCACTACCAGTACCAACTTGCTCAAATTTTCAGGTCCCATTTCCTGTACCAAAGAAAATATCTAAAGGACTTTGTTGTGTTCTTATTGTTGTGTTTTTAACATGAACAACAGAATTTACAGTTCTTTCTGCAGCTATTGTAAAATCTATAGTTGCAGTATTTTCTGAAATTGTATTTGCATTAAAAGCTGAGTTATAATTTGATTGAATTGTTGGTGGTATAGAGTTATAAGAACTATTCTCTACAACTGGTTCATCAAAAAGCATTTTATACCCTCCTAAAGTTAGAGCTCCACCTAAAAATGCCATTCCTAAAAAACTAAAAAATTTCTTCATAATACTAATTTTTAATAAAGTAAATATACAATTTTAACATTTTTAAAAAATCTGTTTAACTAGGTTTTAACTGATTTTAACCGTGTTTTAACAGAACAATTTTTACTAGTAAATCATTACCTTTGCAGCATGAATTTACCCTTTTTTAAATATCAAGGAACAGGAAATGATTTTGTTATGATTGATAACAGAACAAAAATCTTTCCAAAAAAAAATACTGACAAAATTTCACAAATTTGTGACAGGCATTTTGGAGTTGGTGCAGATGGAATCATTTTAATAGAAAATGATAATGAACATGATTTTAGAATGATTTATTATAATGCTGACGGCTCTGAAACCTTTTGTGGAAATGGAGCAAGATGTGCAGTAGCTTTTGCAAATTATTTAGGTTTAATATCTGATAAAACTAATTTTTTAGCTGTTGATGGTTCGCATTTTGCTGAAATAAATGATGGAATAATTTCACTACAAATGATTGATGTTCACAAAATAGAATCAAGTAAAAACGGATATTTTTTAGAAACAGGAACACAGCATCATGTAGAAATGGTAGATGATTTAAATGATTATCCTGTTTATGAAAAAGGAAAAAAAATCAGAAACTCTTATCAAAAACCTGGCAGTAACGTAAATTTTGTTCAACAAATAGACAACTCTACTTTTAGAGTTAGAACTTATGAAAAAGGTGTAGAAAATGAAACATTAGCATGTGGGACAGGTGTTACAGCTGTTGCAATAGCTATGCATAAAACTAACAAAACTAAAAGTGAACTTATTTCTTTACCTGTAGAAGGAGGCCTTTTAGAGGTTTCTTTTAAGGCAGATAAAGGTGCATATAAAAATGTATTTTTAAAAGGACCTGCTACTTTTGTTTTTAAAGGAGAAACAACAATTTAATGAATACATTAAAAGGAAAAAACATTTTACTAAGGGCTTTAGAACCAGAAGATTTAGAGTTTCTATATCAAATAGAAAATAACGAATTGTTTTGGGAAGTTAGCCATACTCAAAATCCGTTTTCTAAATATATACTCAAACAATATTTAGAAAATGCACATTTAGACATCTATGAAGCCAAACAACTTCGCTTAATAATTACAGAAGTAAACACAAATGAAAACATTGGAATGATTGATTTGTTTGACTTTAATCCTCGACACAAAAGAGCAGGAATTGGAGTTTTAATAGCCCCAAAACATCAAAATAAAGGGTTTGCTTCAGATGCATTATCATTAATAATAAACTATGCTTTTACTCATTTAGAGTTACATCAATTGTATGCAAATATTACTTCAGACAATACAAAAAGTATCCAGCTTTTTACCAAACAAAACTTTACAAAAATAGGCACAAAAAAAGATTGGATTTTTTCTAAAGGTAAATATAAAGATGAAGTTTTATATCAATTGATAAATCCCTAATTTTGTATCGTCATAAAAAACAATAGTTTGAATAAAAAAGTTTTATATATACTTGGTTTTATAGTTGTAATTGGTGGTATTTTAGGATACAATTACTATCAAAAAATATTTGGCAAAGCCATAACTAAAGAGTTTGTAATCTATGTAAACTCAACTGATAGTTTAGTAGACGTTAAAGAAAAAATTGCTGATTATTCTAAAAACCCAAATACATTTCTTTGGGTGGCTGCTCAAAAAAGTTTCGACAAACCAAAAGTAGGTAGATATGTAATTAAAGAAAACATGTCTAATAATGATGTTGTTAACTTATTAAGAAGTGGAAATCAAAGTCCTTTAACTGTTTCCTTCAACAATCAAGATACTGTTGAAAAATTTGCAGGTAGAATTGCAGCACAAATAGAAACTGACTCATTAGCAATTCTAAATGCATTTACTGAAAAATCATTTCTAGAAAAAAATAATTTAACAAAAAGATCTGTTTTGCAAATTTGTATACCTAATAGTTATGAATTTTATTGGACAGTTTCAGCAACCGATTTTAGAGATAAACTTTTAGCAGAATACAATCGCTTTTGGAACTCATCTAGAGAACAAAAAGCAAAAAAACTAAACATGACAAAAGGTGAAGTGATTACTCTTGCTTCTATTGTACAAAAAGAAACTGCTAAGAAAAAAGAAAGACCAATTGTTGCAGGCTTGTATTTAAATAGATTAAGAGATGGCTGGCCTTTACAAGCAGATCCAACTGTTATTTACAGCATTAAAGAAGTTAAAGGCCAAGACTATGTTGTAAAAAGAGTACTGAATGTAGATTTAAAAATTAACTCTCCATATAATACCTATAAACATAGAGGCTTACCTCCTAGTTTAATTGGTATGCCAGATATTTCCTCTATTGATGCAGTTCTAAATGCACAAAATCACAATTACTACTACATGTGTGTAGATGTTGATAATTTTGGATACCATAAGTTTGCAAGAACTCTTGCTCAGCACAACAGAAATGCATTTGCTTACCAACAATGGTTAAATAAACAAGGCGTAAACAGATAGCATTTTCTTTATTTGTTAAAAAAAGCCAATTTTTTAATTATTTGATAACAATCTACAATAAGATTGGTAATTAATGATAATAAAAAAGTAACAAAATCTACATTTCGATAATTTCGACGAAATTAACGAACTGATTATCAGTAGTATTTAAATTAAGACTTACATTTGCACCCGAAAAACAAACAGATTTTATATGATCAAAAAGTTTTTATTTTTAACGGTGTTAACATTACTATTCGTAAGCGCAACTACAATTAAAAAGAAAAAAGATACAAAAAAGGCCAATCTTCAGCCTGCTTATGTAGATTATAACATTCCTTATTTACAGAAAAACTTTGTAGCATTTAAAGAAGCTTTGGCTTTTAAAGAATCTCAAGGAGATTATAAGGTTGTAAATACATTAGGATATTTAGGTAAATATCAATTTGGAAAAACTACTTTAGAACGTTTTAGAATTTATGATACCAATGCTTTTTTACAAAATCCAGAACAACAAGAAAAAGCTTTTATTGCACTTTGCAAAGTAAATAAATGGATATTAAGAAAAGACATTAAGCGCTCTGTAGGTAAAACAATTAATGGTATTAAAATTACAGAATCTGGAATTTTAGCTTCAGCTCATTTAAGTGGTGCTGGAAACGTAAAAAAATTTCTTAGAAGTAATGGAGCTGAGCATTTTGAAGACGCATATGGAACAACAATACAGCTTTATATGAAAAAGTTTTCTGATTATGATACTTCTATTATTCTTGCTGATAAAAATGCAAGAGTATAATTATTTTTGAATGATAAAAATAGCTGGTTTTTTATGTAAATCTGGTTGCTGATGTTTCCAATCTTTTATTAACAACGTTTTTATGTATTCACTTGGCAAGCTAATGTCTGCTGCAATACATAATGATGTAGTTGGAGATAAAATCGATTTCAAATCTGCCAACATTTTTTCGTTTCTATAGGGAGTTTCAATAAAAATTTGCGATTGATTTTTATCCAAAGATAGCCGCTCTAAATCTTTAATAGCTCTTTTTCTTTCTCCTTTATCAATAGGTAAATAACCATTAAAGGCAAAGTTTTGACCATTCATTCCAGAAGCCATCATTGCCATTAAAATAGAACTTGGCCCAACCAAAGGCACTACTTTTATATTTTTTTGATGCGCTAACTTTACGATACTTGCTCCAGGATCTGCTATTGCTGGTACACCAGCTTCAGACAATAAACCCACATTTACTCCTTGTGCACAAACATCCAAATACTTTTGAGTTTCCTCTTCTACAGCATATTTGTCTATGAGTTTAATAGTTAATTCTGGTTGCGATTTTTTAGGAGAAATCTTTTTAATAAACCTTCTTGCCGATTTTTCATTTTCAACAATATAATAATCTATCTGTTCAATTACTTTTTTTACAGATAAAGGCATTACCTCTAAAGGTTCTGTTTCGCCTAAAGTTGTAGGAATTAAATAGAGTTTGCCAATCATTATTTGTTGTTTTATTATTTAAGATAATTTTGTTGCAATCACATTACATGCTTCATCTAGCATTTGATACACATTTTCGAAACCTTCTTTTCCTCCATAATAAGGATCTGGAACAGATAAATTTTTATTTGGATGAGTTTCGTTTCTTATCAAACGTACTTTAACCTCATCTTCTTTCGAAGTTGCTAACGCTAAAATATTATCATAGTTGCTTTCATCCATAGCAAAAATATAATCGAAATTTGAAAAATCTTTTGCAGTAAATTTTCTAGCTCGTTGATTTGTTAAATCTATACCATATTTTTCAGCAACTTGTATGGAACGTTCATCAGGTGCATTCCCTACATGATATGCAGCAGTTCCAGCAGAATCAACAAAAACTTTTTCTGGATTAATTTTAGAGTTCAAAATACCTTCTGCTAATGGTGAACGACAAATGTTCCCCAAGCAAACCATAAGTACTTTAATCATAAAAATTGTTTTAGAACGTTAACTTTTTAGTAAGGTCGTCTACGTATTTTTTAAACTGCTTGTCTGTTTCTGTAAGATTATCTACTGTTTTACAAGCATGTAAAACTGTTGCATGATCTCTTTGCCCTATTTGATTTCCAATACTTGCCAAAGAAGTTTTTGTTAGTCTTTTTGCAAAATACATTGCCAATTGACGCGCCTGAACAATATGACGTTTTCTAGTTTTAGACTGCAAAGTAGCTACATCCA
>CAXBAC010000195.1:0-5226 GCA_963973485.1 uncultured Polaribacter sp.
CAGTATAGTTATTGCTTCATCTTTAAGTTATACCTTATGGATTGTTGTAGATTCTGACAGTATTTTTCTACCTTTTTTAATTGTTAGTTTGGCATTTTTTAAAACCATTTTTATTGTAAGGTTAACTTTTACACAGTTAAGTAAAATAATAGGAGAAAGTCATCAACTGACACACATTCTTACTTTATTTGGAATCTTAATTATTTTAATTGTGCTATCATTTTCAGCAGATTACCAGGCGTTATATATTTTAAATTCAGCAAATTTTAAATTCGAAACGATTCCCAATAACTCGTTTTTCTTACAATTTTTCGAGTTTTTGTATTTCAGTTTTATAACCTTTTCTTCTGTTGGTTATGGAGATATTGTACCCATTTCTATATCAGGAAAACTAATTGTTATTTTAGAAGTTGTTTTAAGCTTTTTCGTTTTAGTTTTTGGTATTGCAAACATCAATAGAATCCATGTAAACAAATAATCCTTTTTAAAACTTAAATTATGAAAGTACTTAAATTTATTACTCTATTAACTGTTTTCCTTTTAACAGTTAATCTTACAAATGCACAGGACACCTCTTACACTAAAGACACAAAGGAAGTAAAAGCCGTAATGAAAGCTTATAAAGATGCAATACAAAATTTAACAACAAAAGGCACCTTTGAACTCTTTACACCAGATGCTATCATATTCGAGCAAGGAAAATTAGAAGGTACATACAAAGAATATATATCTCACCATTTAGGACCAGAATTAGGACATTTTAAAAGTTTTATTTTTTCTGATTATGAGATTCAGACAACTGTAAATTCGTCCTATGCTTATACAACTGAAAATTACATCTACACTATAGTTCTAAAGGGGAATAAAACCAAAGGCACAAAAGAAAGAACCATTAAAAGTAAGGGAGTAGCAACATCAATATTGCAAAAAATTGATGGAAAATGGAAGATAATTCATTCTCATACCTCATTTAAAAAACTAAAAATCTAATTGATTATGAAAAACATTTTAGTTCCAACAGACTTTTCAAAAACTTGTGATAAAGCAGCTCATTTAGCAATTGAAATTGCCACACTTTTTGATGCTGAAATTCATTTTTTACATCAAATACATACACCAGTAGACTGGGTTAAGTTAAACAAAACAGACGAGCATAATTATCCTGATACTCAAAAAGCGATTGGCATTGCCAAAAGCAAGTTAAGAAGTCTTGATAAAGATGCAGAACACAAAGGTTTAAAATCGAGGACTTTCTTGGAGTTTATTTCAGATGTAAAAGCAATTTCTGCACATTCTCACAATTTTCATCACGACTTTATAATAACAGGTAGTAAAGGCACACAAGAAGATTTCTCAAAACAATTTTTTGGGAGTAATACTCAAAAAATCATTAGAGATATCCACGTCCCAATTTTAGTTGTTAAAGAAGAGACTACACTATTTCCTTTTAAAAACATTGTTTTTGTCTCTGATTTTAAGGAAGATATGTCTAATGCTTTTAAACAAGTTGTTAAAATAGCCGAGAAATGTAATTCAAAAATTCACTTATTAAATATCAATACAAATAAAGATTTTAATAATATTAAAAATGGCATAGTGCCAATAAGAGAATTTTTAACAAACTTTCCAGAATTAGAAAATTATGAAATGCACGTTTATAATGAATCTACCATTTTAAAAGGCATAGAAACTTTTCAAAAAGATAATGAAGTAGATTTAGTAGCAATGTATACACATAATAGAAGTGGTTTATCTAATATATTCTCTAAAAGTATTGCAGAAAACATCACAAATAACTCGAAAAAACCTGTGATGACAATTCATTTATAAATAAATTAAAATAATGAAAAGCTACGACACTCTTTCTGAAGCAATAAGCACTTTACAAGCAAACGAATACAAGTATAACCTAAATATGTGCCCAAAGCATATAGAATGTAACTCATTAAAATTAAAATTACATCCAGAAGATTTTGATGTAGATGAAATGCATCGTTTTGAAGGAATGAGCAGTACTGATGATAACAGCGTTCTTTACGCTATTTCATCTAAAAATGGAATTAAAGGATTGTTGGTAGATGCTTATGGTGTATATGCAGAAAACATTTCTGAAGCAATGCGAAAAAAACTAAAATAAATAAAATGAACATACTAAAAAAAACAAACCAAAAACTCTCATTATTAGGCTCTGTTTCCTTGGGTACAGGTGTAATGATTGGCGCAGGTATTTTTGTGCTAATGGGTCAAATTGCAGAGTTAGTAGGTGATTTGTTTCCAATTGCATTTATAGCAGGTGCAATAGTAGTTGGTTTTAGTTCATATTCTTACGTTAAATTTTCAAACGCATATCCTTCTTCTGGTGGTGTAGCAAAATTTTTAACAAAAGCATTTGGTCCTGGAACAGCTGCAGGTTCTTTCTCTCTATTAATGTACATATCAATGGTAGTTGCCGAAAGTTTAGTTGCTGGTACTTTTGGTGCTTATACTTTACGCTTATTTCCGCCAGAATATTCTGGATATGCATCCATATTAGGTGTAATTCTTATTGGAGTAGCGTATATAATAAATATTTCTGGTAATAAAATTATTGAAGTTACAGCCACTTTTACAGCAATAATTAAAGTAGCAGGCATTGCATTGTTAGCAATTTCTGGTTTAATAATTTCAGGTTTGCCAACCATAACAGGTAATTATGTAGCATCTAATAGTCAAGCTTTACCAGAAGGATTTGGATTTGTAGCTGCCTTGGCATTGTCAATTCTTGCTTTTAAAGGGTTTACTACGATTACAAATCAAGGTGGTGACATTAAAAATCCACATAAAAATGTGGGGCGCTCCATTATTATTTCAATTGCTGTTTGTACAATTATCTATGTTGTTTTAGCATTGTCGGTTGCTGGTGGGTTAAGTGTTGAAGAAATTATAATAGCAAAAGATTATGCTTTAGCAGCAGCAGCAAAACCGCTGTTTGGTGAATGGGGTTCAATTTTAACAATTCTACTGGCTATTGTAGCAACAGTTTCTGGTGTAATTGCCAGTGTATATTCTGCTTCAAGAATGTTAGGAATGTTGGGTGGTATGAAACAAGTACCTGATATGAACAAAATGAAGAAACTTAAAAATCCTTCACTAATTTTTACTGTCTCTTTAGCGATTCTACTAACCATTTTATTTGATTTAACTCGCATAGCTTCCATTGGTGCTATTTTTTATTTAATTATGGACATTGCTATTCATTGGGGTCTTTTCAGACACCTTAAAAAAGAAGTAAAATTTAATCCAATTATTCCAATAATAGCAATAGTAATGGATATTGTTATTTTATCAGCATTTATTTATTTAAAATATGTTAACGATCCTTTTGTACTTGTAGTAGCAGGTATAGGAATAGCTCTTGTTTTCCTGTTTCAATTTCTTTTTATGAAATCACATACAGATAAAGATGGAAATATGAAAATGGGAATGGAAATGGATGAAGAAGAAATGATGAAAATGTAAAACTTTAAAAATTATGAAACACACATATAATATAACAGGAATGACTTGCAACGGATGTAGAGGTCATGTAGAAAAAATACTTTCAAAAGTTGAAGGTGTTGCTAAAGCATCTGTAGATTTAGAAAAAGCTGAAGCAACCATAGAAATGGATGCTCATATTAAATTAGAAACTTTTCAAGAAGTTTTAAAAAATGATGGTGGCAGATATGGTATTCTTATTCCAAATAATGATAAAATGAAACACACTTATCACGTTCATGGAATGTCTTGCAATGGTTGTAGAAGTCATGTAGAAAAAACACTTTCAGAAGTAGCTGGTGTTTCAAAAGCAACAGTTGATTTAAAGAAAGCTGAAGCAACTATAGAAATGGATTCTCATATTAAATTAGAGACCTTTCAAGAAGCTTTAAAAAATGATGGTGGCAGATATAGTATTCATAAACAAGGAGACCATCAACCTTTAAAAGAAGAAAAAAAACAAGTATCTAAAGGAGTAGGAACAGGTACATTTTATTGCCCTATGCATTGTGAGGGTGAAAAAACGTATGACAAACCTGGTGATTGTCCAGTCTGTGGTATGGATTTAGTGGAAGAGCAAAATTTATCAACTACAAATTCAGAACAATGGACCTGCCCAATGCATCCAGAAGTTATAAAAGATGAAGCTGGTGATTGCCCGATTTGTGGAATGGATTTAGTGCCAATGGAGGCTGATAGTTCTGCCGAAGAAAAAGCATATAAAAAATTATCTAAAAAGTTTTGGATTGCAGTTGCGTTTACATTGCCTATTTTCTTTATAGCAATGAGCGAAATGCTGGCTAATAATCCATTATACGATATTTTAGAACAGAAGAACTGGAATTGGATTCAGTTTGTATTATCAATTCCAGTAGTATTTTATGCAACTTGGATGTTTTTTGAACGTGCTTATAAAAGTATAAAAACTTGGAATCTAAATATGTTTACACTTATTGGCATTGGTGCTGGTGTAGCTTGGTTGTTTAGTTTTTTTGGTATGCTTTTTCCTGATGTTTTTCCAAACCAATTTAAAACAGAATATGGAGCAGTACACGTTTATTTTGAAGCAACAACCGTAATTTTAACCTTGGTTTTAATGGGGCAATTATTAGAAGCTCGTGCGCATAGTAAAACAAATTCTGCTGTAAAAGAATTGTTAAAATTAGCACCTAATAAAGCAACCAAAATAGTAGATGGCGAAGAGGTTGTAGTATCTATTGATAAAATAGAATTAGATGATATTTTGAAAGTAAAACCAGGTGATAAAATTCCTGTTGATGGAAAAATAACAGAAGGGCAAACAACTGTTGATGAATCTATGATTACTGGAGAACCAATTCCTGTAAACAAATCAGAAGGCGATAAAATAAGTAGTGGAACAATAAATGGGAATCAGTCCTTTTTAATGAAAGCCCAAAAAGTGGGTAGTGATACATTACTTTCTCAAATTATTCATATGGTAAACGATGCCAGTCGCAGTCGCGCCCCTATCCAGAAACTGGCAGATACCGTTTCAGGATATTTTGTACCTGTAGTGGTTATCATTGCGGTCATCACCTTTATTGTCTGGGCAATTTGGGGACCAGAGCCAGCTTATGTTTTTGCCCTTGTAAATGCCATTGCCGTATTGATTATTGCCTGTCCGTGTGCATTAGGTTTGGCAACACCAATGTCTGTAATGGTTGGTGTTGGTAAAGGAGCTCAAAATGG
>CAXBAC010000196.1:0-5204 GCA_963973485.1 uncultured Polaribacter sp.
GGTTTTTTATGGAAAATACCAGCTAAAATTATTGAAACGTTTCCTAAAAGAATTATCAATATTCATCCTGCATTGTTACCTAAATACGGTGGTAAAGGCATGTATGGCATGAATGTTCACAAAGCTGTTGCTGCAAACGATGAAAGTGAAACAGGAATAACCATTCATTATGTAAACGAAAATTACGACGAAGGCGCAATTATTTTTCAGGCAAAAACAGCCTTAGAAGAAAGTGATACTCCTGAAACTATTGCTAATAAAATACATGTATTAGAGCAACAATATTTTCCTAGAGTTATTGAAGATGTTATTTTAGAGGTAAATGAGTAAAAGAAAGTTTTATGTAGTTTGGAAAGGAAGAAAACCTGGTGTTTTTACTTCCTGGAATGCTTGTAAGAGACAAATTGATGGTTTTGAAGGTGCACAATACAAGTCGTTTGCAAGCCTAGATGAAGCTGAAATTGCATCAACCAAAAACTACGAAGATTATAAAGGTAAAAACACTAAAAAACCTGCACTTTCTGCTACTGAAATAAAAAAATATGGCAAACCTATTTTAGAAAGCATTGCTGTAGATGCTGCTTGTGCTGGTAACCCAGGCAAAATGGAGTATAGAGGTGTTTTAACGCATAATAAAAAACAACTTTTTATTAAAGGTCCCTTCCCAAAAGGCACGAATAATATTGGAGAATTTTTAGCTTTGGTGCACGGAATTGCGCTTTTAAAAAGTAAAAACAAAGAAAATATTCCTATTTATTCTGATTCTAAAATTGCTATGAGTTGGGTTCGTCAAAAAAAATGCAAAACGAACCTTCATTTTGATGCTTCTAACAAAGAGTTATTAGTGTTGATTAAAAGAGCAGAAAACTGGCTTAAGATTAATACTTTTAAAAATCCGATCTTAAAATGGGAAACAAAAGCTTGGGGTGAAATTCCTGCAGATTTTGGTAGAAAATAAAATCTTAATAACAAGAGGTGTTGGATTTACATTTAACCCCTTTTTTTGTACAACTTGCCTGACTTTTGTACCTTTTAATAGAATTATTCTTAAAATTAATGATAAAAACCTTTTTTTTGTTTTAAATTTAATTTCTAAACTTATTTTATTAAATAAAACTGATGAAATTGCATAACCAAAAAGATAATAATACTCCAGAACTACAGAAATTTTTATCTGTGGTAAAAATCGAAAAAATTGAACAAGAAACTAGTTTAAATGACTCTAAAACTAAAAAAGTACCTTTTATAAAAAATCTTAAAGAGTTCGTTAATTTACGTTTTTTAAGCTTTCAAAAAATTTTTAATCATTAATAAAGAAATTTAACTATCTAATATTTACAAATATTCTACACTATTTATTTTTTATCTATAAATAAATAAGACTAAAATTGATAAAAAAAGAAATAAGTAAATCTAAAAAATACCGGTTATTGTATTTTTTATGAAGTTCGTAAGCTTTTAAATGTCGTTTACTACCTTTCCTTTTCACAAAACTTAATTAATCTGTTAATTTGTTCCTATAATTAATAGAATAATGTGACAATCTATTCTACATAATTTATTTTATCAAGTTCATTAAAAAATGCTGAGATATATTGTTTGTTTAAAACAATTTTACACTCATCTTAATTTAATTGCAGTTCATTGGCTTAAAAATGTTGTTTAAGGAAATTTGTTTCCCTTATTTTTTAGTAAATTATATATTGGTGACCCAAAAGAAAAAAATGAATACTGTAATTATAGATGATGATAAATTTGTACACACAATATTTCGATCAATATTAAAAGGAATAAGGGAAGTTACAGTTCTTAAACAATTTTTATGCCCAAGAAAGGCTCTAAATTATTTAGAAACTCATGATGTAGATTTAGTTTTTTTAGATATTCAAATGCCAGATTTTTCTGGTTTAGATTTTTTAAATGAACTTAATAAAAAAAGATTATTATTAAATGTTGTAGTAGTTACAAGTAATGCAAAATACGCCATAAATGTAATAAACAATAAAAATGTTATTTACTTTATAAAGAAACCATTACATGAATACTCTATAAAAGAGGCAATAAAAGCCACAAAAGAAAAAATAAAATTTTATAAAGAAAGTTATTTAAATTCTTATAAAAATCAATCTAAAAAAAGTAGTAATACACACACCTTTTTTAGTAGTAATAGAAGAATGGTAAATTTAAATCATGATGATATAGAAGTGATTAAAAGCCTTGAAGGAGGAGTAAAAATATTAACAATAAAAGAGGAAATTATTTCATCTTGTTCACTGAAAGAGGCAGAAGAAAAATTACCCCCAAGCACTTTTATAAGAATACATAAATCTTATATAATTAATGCAAAAAAGATAGAACTCATTTACGATAATCTCGTAATAATTAATAAACATCATATCCCCATTGGAAGAACGTATAATTCAAAATTTAAAAATTATTTAAACAAAACCTAAAAAAATTAACCCTCCCCTAAAATCTACCCCTAGACAAATTTCGGGACTTAAAATTATTAATCATGAAAGATAAATGTATTTTAATTATTCCAATAATAGAAGAAAACCCAAATGTGTTTTCTAAACTATTAAAAACACTAAATTCTGTAGAATTTTGCGAAATTTTATTTGCTGTTTCCCCTAAAAACAAGTTTAAAGAAACTTATAAGAATTTAGAGAAAATTGATGAAAACTCGTTCGTTATTTTTACAGACAAAAATTACAACAAAAACAAATTATATCAAGAAGCTCTCTCTTATTTTAATTTGAAAATTAAAAATGAAAGCACAAATTATAAATACGTAATGTCTATTAAAAAGTTTGATAACAACTATATAAATCTAATTATTGATGGATTATTAGAAATAGAAAAAACAAATTTAGACGTAGTTTATTGCTTGTCAAACAATAATAAGAAGTCTTTAAAAACAAGAGTAAAAAAGACCATAAAAAAGAGTATTGTAGATACGTTTAAATCTCCATTATTTATTGCTTCTTACAAATTTGTTAACACTGTTTATTCAAACCCATTTAATAAAGTTGCCACATTTTACCATTTAATAAAAAATGCTAAACCAAAGCCAAACTATTATTAGATAAAGTATTTACCCTCAATATTATTTCACACAACTTATTTATGATTTAACGATCTAAATAAGTTGTTGTTTTTTTAAGGTATTCCATTAACAATTTGAGATTAAATGATTAATCTTTTTTTAAAAACCTACAAATTATACCCAATAGACAACATTATAATTCTTGGTAAAATAAAAGTTTTACGATCTGAAATTAAAAAGTCTGAAAAACTGTTGCTTTGTCTAAACTGTGCATTAAACAAGTTTTTCGCTGTTAATTTATAACTCCAAGCAGAATCTTCATTTTTATAAGAAAGCGTTGCGTTTGCAATTTCATATGTATTTTTTTGATCTAATGTTTTATTTTGATAGTTGCTTTTTCTGTAATCAAAATTAAAAATGAAGCCTTCTAAAAAATCATAATCTATAGTAATAAAAGGTTCTGTAGTTACAAATTTAGATGTATTTGTACTTGCTGTAAAATTACCTATGGCTCTCTTTAAACCCACTTCTATTGTTGGAAATTTATCAAACAAGGTTTGAATACCCAACTCATAATCGTAATTGTTATTTGTGTTGGTTTGGATGTTATTGTTTAATTCTTGTATGTATTTTGAGTTGTTAAAACCAACATCGAACTTATATTTAAATTTGTTAATGCTTTTTTGAATGTTGATATTTCCTCGCCAATCTTCTGAAGGATTGTCGAACATTTTTACGGTTAAAAATTGATTGATGTCATTAAAATCAACAGTATTTCTAACACCTCTTATTTGCTTGATATAATTTAAACTTGCAAATAGCATTAAACCTCTGTACAAACTAAATCTACTATAATAAATTCTAGCACTATGAAATAAGTTGTTTTCTAAATTTTCATTTCCTCTAAAAACAGAATTGTAAGATTGTAAATAAAAACGATTGGCAAATCTACTGGCATCAGAAAACGATGTTTTTAAATTGTAATTAATAGTAATTTTTTTAGACTTATTAAACTCAATTTTTGCTAAAAAATCGGGTAAAACCACCCACTTATTTTTATCTAAATTGGTTTGATTTTGGAAAGACCAACTGTAATTATGAGCTTCAAAACCTTGTTTTACGGTAAAAATTCCTGTTCTAAATTTATAATGTACTCCTAAAAAGAGATCATTCAATTTAAAGTTTACATCGTTTCCAAAACCACCTGTTGCAAAATTATTGATAGTACCATCATCTAAAATTTGACTATCATCTGTATTAAAATCTTCATTTAAAAACTTATTTCCTAAAGTTGTGTAAATATGATTGCTGTTGTTAATTTCCCAAAAGTGTTTAAAAATAGCATCTAAATTTTGCTCTTTTCTATTTTTAAGTTGATTAATACGTAATAAACTCTGGTTATTATCTGCAGGAATTAAACCTTGTAAAATAGGGTCTTGTGTATCCCAAAAAGCAGTTTTATTATTTTTATCAAATACATAATTAAAAATAGAAGAAAAGGTATGTTTCTCATTTTGTCTTTTATGCCACTCTATATTTTGGTTGATGTAGGTTGCAGTTAAATCTCTATCTGTATTTATGGTATTTGTATTGCTATTTACCAATGAAATTAAAGTGTTATTATTGGTGTTATTAGTTCTTTTTACTTGACTTCTTACATACCATTTTTCTTTAGTGTTTGGAGTGTATTCTACATTTAAATTACCAATTCCTAACAAATTATCTGTATTGGTGTTGTTGGTTCTTTCTTCTGTAAACGTAGTATATTCATTTAAACTTTCTATTAAACTAGTGGTTTCTGAGTTCGAAAAAATAGCATAACCAGAAACATCTAATTTACTTGTTGCTACTTTTGTAATGTTTAAAGCTCCAAATTTTTGTTTGCTAGATAGCAAATCATTACTCTCCATAAACTGTGCAAAATCTCCTCCTCTAAAACTAAAATTGCCACTAAAAACAGCATTTACACCACCAGAAAAACTTAAATAATCTCTAAATGTGAAGGTTTTTTCGCCAATATTATTGATATTTCCAATAAAATTGATGTTGGTTTTAGGTGAGTAATAAAACAAGTTGGCACTGGTTTTATAAAAATTGTCATTGCCTTTACCAGCTTCAACATCACCAAAAACAAAGCGTTTTTTATCTTCTTTTA
>CAXBAC010000197.1:0-5174 GCA_963973485.1 uncultured Polaribacter sp.
GTCTTTAAACTGTCCTTCAGCATTTAACCAAAATTGAGCACCATAAGTCCCATTTGATGTTGGTGTAGGTTCAGCTACATAGTTAGCCCAATTTTTTGCAAAAACTTGAGTTCCATTCCAATTCCCTTGGTGTAAATACAATAATCCGAATTTCCCCCAATCTCTAGGAGTTGCCCAAGCATAAGAAGAAGCTACATAATTGCCTTCTAAATCTGTTTCTAAAATCATAGAATTCATGCCAATTTTATCAATTAAATTGGTGTACCAAAAATCTAAATATTCTTGATGTGTTGTAAATTGATTTCTTACAATGCCAGATAATAAATTAGACGTTCCAGAAGAATAATTCCAAGAGCCATTAATTTTACCAGCCAAAGGTTTTTCTGCTTGCATTTTGGTCATGTCTCTTTCTAAAAACAACATTTTTGTAGCATCAGAAATTTCATCATAATTTTCATCCCACTCTAAACCTGAGTTCATTTGTAATAAATTATGGATGGTAATATTTTTTCGCTCATCATTCTGCCAAGAAGCAATAGGTGCTTTGTCTGTTACATTTATTTTTCCTTGATATTGCATCACTCCAAAAACAGTACTCAAAACACTTTTGGTCATAGACCAACCTAAAATTCTAGAATCTTTGGTAAATCCATCTGCGTATTTTTCTGCAATAATTTGATTTTTATAAATAACAACAACAGCTCTAGATTGGTTTTTACCAAAAACAGACCCAACAGTTTCGTTTAATTTTGTGTAATCTACATTTGCAAAAACAGTGTCTTTTTGAGCTGCATTTCCATAAGGATAAGGAGTTATATTATCTGGTTTTGTTCTTTTAGGTTTTAGAAAAGAGGCAGTTTCATCAGATTCATTAAGTGTTAAAACAGCTCCTAAACCTTCTCTGTAAATGGCTTTTCTAGTTAACAAGCCAAATACGCTAGAAGTTGCTTCCTTTTTATTTTTATCAACAAGATCTGTAGCTAAATTAACAGGCGAAAAATTATTATCTGTACTATCTGTAAATGCTAAAGTTCTGTTAGCAACAAAAACAGAGGAAGCAGTGTTTTTGGCAGAATACCCTGCTAAAATATTTAGTTTTGGATAATTGAAAAATACAACCAAAATAACACCAATAAAAAGTAATAACAGAATTCGTTTTAAAATTTTCATACGTAACAGACTTTAATTATGTAAAAATAAGAAAATCATATTGGCTTTCTTCGCTGTTTAGACAATCAAGTTTTATCTTTGTAAAACAAAATTTATTTTATGTTTAATGTTGATAAAATTCGTGAAGATTTTCCTATTCTAAAAAGAACGGTTCATGGAAAACCTTTGGTGTATTTTGATAATGCAGCCACTTCACAAACGCCTCAAGTTGTTATAGATACTATTGTAGATTATTACAGTAACTACAATTCAAATATTCATAGAGGTGTACATACATTAAGCCAAGAAGCAACAGATAAATACGAAGAAGCACGTATTAAAATTCAACAACATTTTAATGCTAAAGAAGCTTACGAAATTATACTAACTTCAGGCACAACACACGCTATAAATATGGTGGCTTCTGGTTTTGAAAGTTTGTTAAAATCAGGAGATGAATTAATAGTTTCAGCTTTAGAACATCATTCAAATATTGTGCCTTGGCAGATGTTGTGCGAAAAAACAGGAGCAGTTTTAAAGGTGATTCCTATGACAGATGAAGGTGCTTTAGATATGCAAACCTATCATCAACTATTAAATAAAAATACAAAATTAGTTTTCTGTAACCATGTTTCTAATGCTTTAGGTACTGTAAATCCTATAGAAGAAATTATTGAAGCTGCACATAAAGTAAATGCTGCAGTTTTGGTTGATGGTGCTCAAGCTACACCACATATAAAGCCAGATGTACAAGCTTTGAATGTTGATTTTTATGTAGCTTCTGCTCACAAATTATGTGGACCAACAGGAGTTGGTTTGTTGTATGGAAAGCAAGAATGGTTAGAAAAATTACCTCCTTATCAAGGAGGAGGAGAAATGATTGCTACTGTTTCTTTTGAAAAAACAACCTATGCAGGATTGCCTCATAAATTTGAAGCTGGTACACCAAACATTTGTGGAGGTATTGCATTTGGAGCAGCCTTAGACTATATGAATTCAGTTGGTTTCAACGAAATTGCTGCATATGAAAATGAGCTTTTAGAATATGCTACAAAAGAGTTATTGGAAATAGAAGGACTCAAAATTTTTGGAACAACATCTAAAAAAACAGCTGTAATTTCTTTTAATGTTGATGGAATTCATCCTTATGATATTGGTGCAATTTTAGATAAGTTAGGTATTGCTGTAAGAACTGGCCATCATTGTGCACAACCAATAATGGATTATTACCAAATTCCTGGAACAGTAAGAGCTTCCTTTTCTTTTTACAATACAAAAACTGAAATTGATCTCTTTGTTAATGCTTTAAAAAAAGCAATTACAATGCTATCATAAATTCATTGTTTTGTTGGCATAATTAAAAAATCATCAAATATTGATGATTTTTTTTGTGAAAAATTTTTAGGTGTAATAAATAAATGTATATTCGCATTGTTAATAAATTTAACAAAAAATAATATTATTGTTAATGTTTAAACATTTTTATTAAAAATAATTTAAACTATTAACTAATTTTAACAAATTTTAAGAAACCCTCAAAACTATTAATTTTATGAGAAAATCATTATTGAGTTTGCTAGTTGCAACTGGAATCTTTATGGGATGTCAAGACGAAACTTCTGACGTTTCTAACAAAGAACAATCAAAAATTGATATGAGCGATTTTTTCGTTCATACTGATGAATTAGAATCGAAAGGACCTGCAGGAAAAGGTGGTAAAGAATGCCACTCTATGCAAGTTTTAAACAGACAATTGGCAGAAAACAAAGGTTTGTACCAAAAAATGTACGATATTGAGTATGCTACCAGGAAGTTTATTGCTGGTAAAAAACCTAGTGGTGCTGGAAATGGAAATGGTGGTGGAGGAAATGATGGTGGAGGAGGAGATCCGCCTGCAGGAGATAACTTAGGTGTAGTTAATATTCCTGTTTATGTACATGTAGTTTATAGTAATTCAAACGAAAACATTTCTGATGCTCAAATCAATTCTCAAATTGCTGTATTAAATGACGATTTTAGAAGAACTAACAGCGATGCTGGTAATACTCCAAGTGAGTTTTCTGGTGTAGCAGCAGACTCTGAAATTACTTTTAGTTTAGCAGGTACGTTTAGAAATGCGAGCAGTACAACATCTTGGGGTACCAACAATGCTGTAAAAGCAGCATATCCACCTGTAACTCCAGGTACGCATTTAAATATTTGGGTAGCTAATATTGGTGGTGGTATTTTAGGATATGCACAATTTCCAGGAGGAAACTCAGCAACAGATGGTGTTGTAGTTTCTCCTCAATATTTTGGAACTACTGGTTATGTAGCAGCACCTTTTGATGGTGGTAGAACAACGACTCATGAAGTAGGTCACTATTTAAATTTAAGACATATTTGGGGTGATGGAAGATGTAACAGAGATGATTTTGTTGCAGATACACCTTCTTCAGATAGGCCAAATTATGGATGTCCTACATCAGCAAGACATTGTAGAAGTAATGATCAATTTATGAACTATATGGATTATACAGACGATTCTTGTATGAACATGTTTAGTGAAGGTCAAAAAACAAGAATGAGAGCACTTTTTGCTTCTGGTGGAGGTAGAGCTGCACTTGCAGGAAACTAATTTTTTAGATTTAACAATAAAAAAAGGCGTCTATGACGTCTTTTTTTATACATTTCAATTAAATATTTATGAAAACTATAATTAAAATATTTCCACTAGTTACTTTTTTTATTTTTTGGAGTTGTGCTAGTCAAGAAAATAAAGTTACTTCTGAAATGACAATTACTTATAAAGCACAAACTAGAGGATCGATTTACACGATTAAAGTTGAGGGAGATGATTTAAAATTTAAAAATCAAAATGAAGAAAAAAAACTAACTTTATCAAAAAAACAACTATTAAAATTGCAAAAAGAAGTTTCTGAAATTGAACTAAATGATATTGAAAATTTACAAGCGCCATCAGAAAAAAGATATACAGATGGAGCAATGTTTGCGTCTTTTACCATTCAATTAGCTGAAACAGTTTATAGGTCTTCTGAATTTGATCATAACAATCCACCTAAGGATTTACGCAACCTATATACATATATGTTATCATTAATAGAGTAAGTTTTTTTAGGTAGTGGAGCTTTAGTACCTTTGATGTAAAGCTGTTATTATGAATTTATATCCCTTAAAATTTACACCACTTTTTAAATATAGAATTTGGGGTGGAAATAAATTAAAGTCAGAATTAAATAAAGAGTATCAAGAAGAAAATATTGGAGAATCTTGGGAAATTTCTGATGTTTCTGGAGATGAAACATTGGTTGCTGATGGATTTTTACAAGGAAAATCATTAAGAGATTTAACAAACGAATTTAAAAGTGATTTTGTTGGAAAACGAGTTTACGAAACATTTGGAGAAGAATTTCCACTTTTGATAAAATTTATAGACGCAAAAACACCACTTTCTATTCAAGTGCATCCAAGTAATGAAATTGCGAAAGAAAGACACAATTCTTTTGGTAAAAACGAAATGTGGTATGTAATGCAAGCTGATGATAATGCTGAATTAATAGTGGGTTTTGATGAGAAAATTAACAAAGCAGCCTATAAAGAACACCTTAAAAACAATACTATTTTAGAGGTAATGCATCATGAAAAAGTAAAAAAAGGTGATACTTTTTACATTCCAACAGGTAGAGTGCATGCAATTGGTGCAGGAGTTTTGTTAGCAGAAATTCAACAAACATCAGACATTACCTATCGTATTTATGATTATGACAGAGTAGATGCTAAAACTGGAAATAAAAGAGATTTACATAACGATTTAGCTATTGATGTTATTGACTATGAAGTTCATGACAACTATAAAACTGCGTATAATTTAGATAAAAACACCTCAAATACTTTAGTACATTCTCCTTATTTTAAAACCAATATTTTAGATATCAATTCAAAAATTACAAAAGATTATATAGCTATTGACTCTTTTGTTATTTTTATGTGTGTAGAAGGTAGTGCAGAAATTATTTATAATAAAG
>CAXBAC010000198.1:0-5124 GCA_963973485.1 uncultured Polaribacter sp.
AATTTAACTGACTTGTAGTTTTGATGTTTGCTCATTTAAGTGATTGTTTAATGCAATAAATAATTATAAAATATGAGGCATAAAAAAAGCCTCAACAAAGTTGAAGCTTTTTCCACTCTTAATTCAAATTCAACTCAATGAAGTCATTTGATTTGGTTTTTACAATAGTTAGCGATTTGGAAAAATTAATCAAAAATTGAATTGTTTCTTTGCTGGGTTGCATCTGTTGTTCAGATGTCTTTCTTGAGTAAAGTTGCATCATATATACTATTTAATAACTTGGTTATAAAGTAGTAACGATACATTTTTTACTTTATTGTTAATTCACTAAAATTATTTTATGTTTTTCTATTAATTTACGCATATTTATCAGCGCATATCGCATTCTACCTAAGGCTGTATTTATACTAACCCCTGTATTTTCGCTAATTTCTTTAAAGCTCATTTCTTTATACATTCTCATAATTAACACTTCTTTTTGTTCTTCTGGCAACTCGTCTACGAGCTCTCTAACATCAGAATAAATTTGATCTTGTATCAATTGCTTTTCTGCGTTTAAATTCCCATCACCTAATACAGAAAAGATATCAAATTCATCAGTATTTCTAAATGCTGGCATTCTATTCGATTTTCTAAAATGATCTATTACCAAATTATGTGCAATTCTCATCACCCAAGGTAAGAACTTACCTTCTTCGTTATAATTTCCTTTTTTTAAGGTTTTAATTACTTTAATAAAAGTATCCTGAAAAACATCTTCTGTAATGTCTCTATCTTGTACTTTACTAAAAATAAAACTGAATAATCTTTGTTGATGTCTATTAATAAGCATGCCTAATGAGGCTTCGTTACCTTGTATATAATTGCTTACTAATGTACTGTCTGAAATTAATTTTTTTCGCACCATAACTACTTTTCAAAGAGCAAGAAGCTCTTTTAACTTATTATTTTGTTAATAATTGTAAAGTAGTTTTTTTAGTATATGCGTCTAATTTTGTGAATATTAAGTCTGTAAATATAATTTTTTTTTTTCTATTTAACAAATAAATTAACAAAGACAGTGCCAATCTTTTTTCAGTGTCTTTAAAATATGTGGTATTTTTATAGCATAATTTGATTACAAAATGAAGGCAGATATTTCTACAATAAACCCTAAAGAAAACATCATTATAAAAGGAGCAAAACTCCATAATTTAAAAGATATTGATGTTGTAATTCCAAGAAATAAACTTGTGGTAATTACTGGTCTTTCTGGTTCTGGAAAATCTTCTTTAGCTTTCGATACTTTGTATGCAGAAGGTCAAAGAAGGTATGTAGAAAGTTTAAGTTCTTACGCACGTCAATTTTTAGGAAAGCTAGACAAACCTAAAGTTGATTACATAAAAGGTATTGCTCCAGCCATTGCAATTGAGCAAAAAGTAAATTCAACAAATCCAAGATCTACAGTAGGTACATCAACAGAAATTTACGATTATATAAAATTATTATATGCAAGAATTGGTAAAACCTACTCACCTATTTCTGGAGATGAAGTTAAAAAAGATACAGTTTCTGATGTTGTAAAATTTGTTAAAAACTTTGATGAAAAAACAAAATTACTATTACTTGCCCCAATTTCTATTGATGAAAATCGTGATTTAAAAACTGTTTTACAGGTTTTAGAACAACAGGGATATGCACGTTTAAAATGCAATGACACTGTTTATCGAATTTCAGAATTTCCTCAAGATGAGTACAAAAACGAGCAATTATATTTAGTAGTTGATAGAATAGTTACTAAAGATGATGAAGATTTTTATAACAGATTAGCAGATGCCATTCAAACTGCCTTTTTTGAAGGCAAAGGCGTTTGTTTTATCGAAAACTTGTCTGATAACAAGATCACTGAATTTAGCAATAAGTTCGATTTAGATGGTATGTCTTTCTTAGAACCAAATACGCATTTATTTAGCTTTAACAATCCTTATGGAGCTTGCCCAACTTGCGAAGGTTATGGAAACGTAATTGGCATTGATGAAGATTTGGTAATACCAAACACTGGCTTATCTATTTATGATGATGCCATTTTTCCTTTTAAAACACCATCTTACATTCATTATAAAGAAGATTTAATAGCAGTGGCTTATCAATTTGATATTCCTATTCACAAACCTTGGTTTGAGCTTACAGACAAACAAAAAGAATTGGTTTGGAATGGTAACAAATCTTTTAAGGGAATACATCATTTTTTTACTGCTTTAGAAGAAAAGAGTTATAAAATTCAAAATAGAGTAATGTTATCTCGTTATCGAGGTAAAACCAAGTGCACTACTTGTAATGGAAAACGCTTACGAGAAGAAACTAATTATATAAAAATAAATGATAAAACCATTTCAGATTTAGTCTCATTACCTTTAGATGAACTTTCAGTATTTTTTAATCAGATTAAATTAGATCCATATCAAGAAAAAATTGCCAAACGTTTACTTACAGAAATTAAGAATCGTTTACAGTTTTTAACAGATGTTGGTCTGTCTTATTTAACCATCAACAGAACATCAAACACACTTTCAGGTGGAGAAAGTCAACGTATAAATTTAGCTACATCTTTAGGAAGTTCTTTAGTAGGTTCTATGTATATTTTAGATGAGCCTAGTATTGGTTTGCATCCAAAAGATACAGAACGCTTAATTAGCGTTTTAAAAAATTTACGCGATTTAGGAAATACTGTTATTGTTGTTGAGCATGATGAAGATATTATGAAAGAGGCAGATTACATTATAGATATTGGCCCAGAAGCTGGTACTTATGGTGGAAATGTGGTTGCAGAAGGTACATATTCTGAAATCTTAAAATCTGATTCTTTAACTGCTAAATATTTAAATGAAGATTTTAAAATTGAAGTTCCTACAAAACGTAGAACTTCAAAACATAAAATTGAAATTTTTGGTGCAAGAGAACATAATTTACAAAATATAGAGGTTACTTTTCCTCTAAATTGTTTGTCTGTAATTACAGGAGTTTCAGGCTCTGGAAAAAGCACATTGGTTAAGAAAATTTTATATCCTGCCATGCAAAAACAGTTGAATGGTTATGGTGATAAAATTGGGCAACATACTGCAATTAAAGGCGATTTTGATACTTTAAAATCAGTAGAATTCATAGATCAAAATCCTATTGGACGTTCTTCAAGATCAAATCCTGTGACGTACATTAAAGCTTATGATGATATTCGTGCACTGTTTTCAAGTCAGAAATTATCTAAAATCAGAAATTTTAAACCCAAACATTTTTCGTTTAATGTAGAAGGTGGTCGTTGTGAAACTTGTAAAGGTGAAGGTGAAGTTACTATTGAAATGCAATTTATGGCAGATGTACATTTAGAATGTGATGTTTGCAATGGAAAACGCTTTAAAAAAGAAGTTTTAGAAGTAACTTTTGATGGTAAATCTATTGACGATATTTTAAACTTAACCATTGATGATGCTGTTGCTTTTTTCTCAGAAAATTTAGTGCCTAAAATTGCCAAAAAATTGAAACCTTTACAGGATGTTGGTTTAGGTTATGTTACATTAGGTCAATCTTCATCTACTCTTTCTGGTGGAGAAGCTCAAAGAATTAAACTTGCTTCGTTTTTGGTTAAAGGAAATACAAAAGATAAAGCCTTATTTATTTTTGATGAACCCACAACTGGTTTACATTTTCATGATATTAAAAAACTGCTAAAATCGTTTAATGCTTTAATTGATAAGGGACATTCGATAATTGTAATTGAACATAATATTGAATTGATAAAATGTGCTGACTATATTATTGATTTAGGTTTAGAAGGTGGAAAAAATGGAGGGAAACTAATCTTTCAAGGAACTCCTGAAAAGCTAGCTAGAAACAAAGAATCATATACATCAAAATATTTAGCTGAAAAATTAACTTTTTAAATCTAGTAAAAGTCATCATAGAATGTCTAAACTCTATGAATGTTGTTCTACAATTTAATCATCTTAATCTATTAGAGTAACTTTTTATTAATTTGAGAAAAAGTATAATTTAATTAATTATCACGAATTCTAATTCAAACACTACGAATTCTAATATAGCCTATATTTAAGGTTACTTACCTCCTATTTTTATGTTGTATTAACAATTAAAAAACAGGAATTATGAAGACTTTATTTCAAAAATCAAAAATTACAACAGCATTATTTATTGCAGGCACTTTATGTATTGCTTGTGATAATACATCAGAAAAACATCAAACAGAAACATTAGCTATTGCAGAAGAACCAATAGAACATACTGTTTTACGAAATATTGAAACGAGAGATCCAATTGTATTTATTTCTGGGTTTGATAAAGGTTCTGAAACCTATTACAAAGATGCAAGAGCTTATTTTAAAGAACAAAAATTAGAGGTTATTGATGGCAAATACTCACTAGAAGAAATTATTAATTGGTTAAATAAAAACGCTTTAGATAAGTCTTATGGAGAAATTCATGTTGTAAATAAAAGCAACCCTTTTACAGGTTTAAGTTTAGAAACTGTAGTTAAAGGAAAATTGATAACCACAAAATCTTTACAAGACGTAATTACTAATGGAAGTTTACCAACTTTAAATAATGCAGTAAACAAAAACACAAAAATTATTTTACATGCCAATGGTTTAGGAAATAACAAAGAACTAATGAACACTTTTAAAAATGCTTTTTATAGTAATGAAATGCCAAATGTAATTGCATCTCCTTATAACTCTATTTTTAATGGTGAATTCTCAAAACATTATTTAGCTAAATCATTTTATGTTTTTTATCCTACAGCAAATTCGCCAGGAAAAATAGATTTATCAAAAGAAATTGCAAAAAAATATCCTGAAGAAAAAGATATTGATTGGTTTGATGCTATAAATAACGAAGTAGAAAGATATGTTGGAGAACCTTATTATACGCAATTTAATATTCCTGTAAAGTTTGAATTAGATTTTCATAATTCTGATGAAGAATTACCAACGTTCAAAATTCAAGAAGAAATTATGGATTATATAGAACAAAAAAAAGAACTTTATACTGAATTTCAAAAAATGAACATTCCCTTAGAAAAATTTAGATGGAGTTATCAAAAACAAAATAGCACAATAACTATTAAAGGAA
>CAXBAC010000199.1:0-5096 GCA_963973485.1 uncultured Polaribacter sp.
CAGGAGAGAATGTCTCAAGGACAATTACAGCAAATAGGTGGTTTAGCAGTTGCTTTGGGAACTTCTGGAAAATCTAATCAAACTCAACAATTATGGAATACTGCATTTGGAATAGGCTCTGGCTTAGGAATGTTAAAATTTAGTAGAACCCATGAAGAAGAAGCAGATAGATTAGGTTTGGTTTTTATGATTATGGCTGGTTATGATGGTACAGAAGCTGCAGAAGTTTGGGTAAGAATGAGTGAGCAAACCTCTGGTAGTCAAGGACCAGTAATTTTGAGAACACACCCAACAAATGCGTCTAGAATTCAAGATTTAAAAACATATTTACCTACAGCTAGAAAATTAGCTGCAAAATTTAACGCCTCTAAATAAAGTTAAAAATTTTAAAACAAATAGATTTCCTATATTGTAACCGTTCAAAATAATTGAACGGTTTTTTTTATAAATAATATCGAATGTTAAAAATTGGAGATAAAAAATTAATAAATGCTTGGGCCTTTTATGATTGGGCAAACTCAGTTTATTCTTTAGTGATAAGTACAGCTGTTTTTCCATTATATTACAGTGCAATTACAGAGGGTAAAGTAGTTTCTTTTTTAGGAATGGAATGGGATCACCCAGATAGTTTGTATAGTTATGCATTATCATTTTCTTTTTTGATTGTTGCTTTTATATCACCTATTTTATCGGGTATTGCAGATTATACTGGAAGTAAAAAGAAATTTATGAAATTTTTCTGTTTTGTAGGAAGTATTTCTGTAATGAGTTTGTATTTTTTTAAAGGAATAGATACTGTTTGGATTGGTATAGTATTTACCATTTTAGCTAGTATTGGTTTTTGGGCGAGTTTGGTTTTTTACAATGCATATTTACCAGAAGTTGCACACCCAGATCAACAAGATAGAGCTAGTGCAAAAGGGTTTATATACGGATATTTGGGTTCTATTATTCTTTTAGTAATTAATTTAATAATGATTCAAATGCCAGATCTTTTTGGTATTACATCAGCAACAGCTTCTAGACTTTCATTTGTAATGGTTGGTTTATGGTGGTTAGGTTTTTTTCAAATAACATTTAAAAAAAAACCTGATGAAGACTATATTTGGAAAGGTTTTAGAGAACTTAAAATTGTAGCTAAAGAGGTTGTAAACTATCCAACCTTAAAACGATTTTTAATTTCATTCTTTTTGTTAAGTGTAGGTGTACAAACTATAATTTTATTAGCTACAATTTTTGGATCAACAGAATTGGGCTTAGCCACTATAGATTTAATTGTTACAGTTCTATTAATTCAAATAGTAGCTATTTTTGGCGCATTTCTGTTCTCTAGATTATCAGAAAAAAAAGGAAATATTTTTGCATTAAAAGTAACCATCATTATTTGGATGTTAGTTTGTTTTTGTGCTTTTTTGTTACATAAAGATTTGCCTAATGTAGCAACTTATTTTTATATTTTAGGAGCTATTTTAGGGCTTGTTTTAGGAGCAATACAATCGTTAACACGTTCTACTTATTCTAAATTATTACCAGAAACAGAAGATCATGCAACCTATTTTAGTTTTTATGATGTAGCAGAAAAAATAGCAATTGTTTTAGGTACGTTTGTTTATGGTTTATTGTATGCAATAACAGACTCTATGCAATGGAGTGTGTTATGTTTAGCACTGTTCTTCTTAGCTTCATTTATAATATTAAGTACTTTAAAAAAGACAAAATATGTTAATTAAAAAAGACTTTTCTAATTCCTATAAAAACAAAAATTAGACTTGTGTTACCAATAAAAAAGGGTATAATCAATTCCTTTAAACCAAAAACTAAGAGCATACTTATAATTAATAATTGAAAGCCTAAACCAAAAGTTGATATTAAAGACATTAACCAATTTGGTAATGGTTTTCCATTTGGTGCATTTCTATCTAAAGCATAAATTATTGCATCAAAAACACCGTACAATTTTTTATAAATAAAGAAAAGTATGTTTACATTTCTCTGTTTTTCGCCTTTTAAAGCAATAGGTGTAACGTCTTCAAAAACTCTACTTGTAGTATCTCCATTAAAATGATTTCTTAAAATTACATAATAGTAATTATACAAAGTGCCTTGTAATTGAATACCAAAAAAGGCAAGAAAAGCATAGCCAATATGTATATTGGTTAAACTCCAAATTGTTAGTATAATAATAAAATTAAGAATGATATCTGAAATAGAATCTAAAAAACGACCTGTATAAGAAGGGGTGTTTTTAATTCTTGCAAGTTCGCCATCTGCAGCATCTAAGATAGATTTAAACACAATAAAAAATGCAGCTATTAAGTAATAGCTTTCAAAAATAAAATAGACTCCTATAAGACCAGAAATTACAAATGCAATAGTAACGTCTACAGGTGTAAACTTAGTGTTTTTTAAAGATTTTGCAATGATTCTTGCAATGGGTCTTCCATAATCGGAAAAATCTATAAATTGATATTGTTTAGGTAATTTTGACATAAAAACGCTTTTGTAATGAGCATTTTTATTTTTATAGAAGAATAAAACAGCACAATAAATTTTTTACAAAAATAAAATAAATAAAATAAAAAAAGCCTGAAAAATTTAAATTCAGGCTTTTTGATATTTATTTTTTACTACCGTATACTAATTGGAAAAGTAACTTGAACATCTGTACTACCACCTGCATTAGCAGCAGTTCCATCATTTGGTTTTGTTGGTTCGTGTTTTAAAACAATAGTTAAAGATCCAGAGCCTGCAGCACCAGTAGATAAACTAGTTTCAATTCCTACAGGATTTGTACCATCTGTATCTGTTTTTGTAATAGTTAAACCTGCTGTATTCGTGTAGAAAAATTCATGCTCATCACCTTCTGCTCTTACTTCTAAAGTAATATCTTCTGCAGGAGATTCAGTTCTGTTTAATAACTGAATAGAGCCTGTATAAGAAGTATTAGCAGTTAGAGTACCTGAACTAATTGTTGGTGCATTGCCTGTATCACCATCTAAATCTTCCCACTCTAAAACTATAGTATTATTTCCATCAGTTAAAGTATACAGTACTGTTGTTATTAATTCTTCATCACTTCCATGGTCATGATCATCATCATGATCATCTTCACAACTTGTAAATACTAATGTTGAAATAAATAATACTGCTAATAATTTAATTGTTTTCATTTTGTTTAAATTTTAGTAATTAATTTGAATTTTTAAATTCAAATTTCTTCCTAAGTCATCAGCAAAATAACGTAGTCTGTTTAAATTTTCTCTGTAGCTTATATTAAATAGATTATCTATGTTAAAACCAACTTCCATACTACCTTTTTTAAAAGGATAGAAAACAGCAGAGGAGCTAAAGCCAAAAAGTGTATAACTTGGTGGAGTAGAACTTATATCTACAAAAACCTGTTGCTGCGTTACTGGATTTAAAGTTGTAAAATTATAATCTGGAAATCTATTTTGTTGTAAAACTGTTCTTTGATTTACACCAATTTTTAGTTGATGAAAATCGTTGTTGCTATACACAATACTATTGCTAAAATTAGCAGAAGGCATATGAATTAAAGGGTTTTTATTGGTTAAGTCATCACCTTGTAATAAACTTAAGCTTCCTTTATAATCGAATTGACTTGCTATTTTTTTATTGATATCGATATCAATTCCAAAAATTCTAGCATCTACTTGGTTGTATTCCCAAACAGGAAAAGCACCTCTAATTGTAGTTTGTATTCCTGTTGGAATTAACTGAATAAAACCATCAATTTTTTTATAATATGGACTTATAGAAAAACCAAAATTTTCATTATTTTTTTCTAAAGACATTATAAAATTATTGGCAGTTTCTTTATTTATTGTTAAAAAACCTATCTCAATTCTAGCTGCACTATGATGTAAACCACCACTAAATAATTCAGAAGGATTTGGCATTCTCTGAGCTAAACCATAATTGAATAAAAACGAGTAATCTTCACCAAATCTTTTAGAGTATCCTATATTGGTAGAGAAATTATTGAATGTAAATTCAGGTCTAGTTAAAAGCTCTAAACCATCTACAATACCTGTATCAAATTCAGGAAATAATACGTCGTAATTCAAGACTCTCCAATCAGACTCAACATACCATTTTCTAGCTTTTATTCTTGAATGATCATATCGAATTCCAGCACTAAACTCTGAAGTTTCGTTAATGTCAAAATCTAATATAGCATACGTACCAACCTCATATTTGTTATAATCGGGTATTAATGTATTTGCACCTGTATCTACAATAGCATTATTGTTTTGATATCTTACTAAAAACCCAGTATTAATCTTTAAATTATTAAATTTATTGATTTCTAAATTTGGTTGAATACTAGCAGTAAACAACTGTAAATCTATAACAGGCCTGTCTCTTAAATCTCCTCTACGTAAATCAAACTCTTTTCTTCTATTTAGTTGTGCATCTAATTGAACACTAAGTTTACCTAAGTTTTTAAAGCGTTTAAATGCCTCTACTTTAGCTAAATGATGAAATATGTTTTGTCTAGGAAAATTAATATTGTAAGAAAAATCTTCTACAATTCTTGGCTCTCTATTGTTAATAGCTTCTACCAAATCGTTAACATTACCAATGTGAGAAGATCTTAAAATTCCTATTTTATTATTTACAAAACTGTAATAAGCATCAAAACCTTTTTCATAACTGTTGTAACCAACTCTAAATGATGCATTAATATTTTCTAAACCAGTATTTGTTAAATAATAATTTGGTGCTTTAAAATCTCCAAACTTCTTATAGTTGGCTTGTAGTTTTGTATAATAACCAGAATTAAATGTTTTTATAATTTCTGAATTTATATTTCCACCAAAACCATTAGAATTTAATGATGTAGTTGTACTACCAAATAAACTATCTTTTATGGCATATTTTTTAGGTCTAATTAATATTAAACCACCAACTGCATCACTACCATATCTCAAAGAGTTTGCACCTTTTACAACATCGATTCTATCACTAGAATTAATATCAATATTGGGTGCATGTTCATCTCCCCATTCTTGGTCAAACATACGTACATTATTATTTATAATTAATAATCTACTACTGTGTAAACCATGAAT
>CAXBAC010000200.1:0-5086 GCA_963973485.1 uncultured Polaribacter sp.
AAAAATAAGTCTAAGGCTTCTTCTAAAGTTATTGTTCCTAAATTTTGATCTTTATTTAAGCTTGCGAATTCTTTTTCATCATCATCAGGAGCACCAATTTGTGCAATTGGACCGAATTTACCCAGTCTTACTAAAACAGTTTTTCCAGATTTTGGATGTTTTCCTAAAATACGTTCTCCAGATTCTCTTTCTGCATTTTCCTTAACATCCTCTACATTATCGTGAAATTTGGTATAGAAATCTTTAATCATTTCTGTCCAGTTTTCATCACCCTCAGAAATATCATCAAAAGAATTTTCAACTTTTGCAGTAAAACCAAAATCTAAAATATTCGAGAAATTTGCTACTAAAAAGTCGTTTACAATATTTCCTATATCTGTGGGTACCAACTTGTTTTTGTCTGAACCTGTTTTTTCTGTTAGCTTTTCACTTTTTACAGATCCATTAGCTAAAATCATTTGTTCATATTCTCTTTCTACACCTTCATTTTGACCTTTTTCTATATAACCTCTTCTTTGTACTGTAGAAATTGTTGGTGCGTATGTTGATGGACGACCAATACCTAATTCTTCTAATTGCTTCACTAAAGATGCTTCTGAAAAACGATAAGGTGGACTCGTAAAACGCTGTGTAGCATTAATAAAAGTGTAATTTAAACTTTCATTCACTTTTAAGTTAGGTAACATTCCTGCTTGTTCTTCCTCATCATCATCTTTACCTTCTAAATACACTTTTAAAAAACCCTCAAACTTAATCATCTCTCCATTTGCAGTAAAGATTTTTGCATTTTCTGAGTTTTCTATTTTGATGTTGGTACGTTCTAACTGAGCATCACTCATTTGTGAAGCTAGTGTTCTTTTCCATATCAAATCATACAATCTTGTTTGATCGTATTCAATATCAACAGAATGCATTTTCATATTCGTAGGTCTAATTGCTTCGTGGGCTTCTTGAGCTCCTTTAGCTTTCGACTTAAAAACACGTTGTTTACTGTATTCTTTTCCGTAATAATTTACAATTTCTTCTTCAGCTTCACTTCTTGCATCAACAGATAAATTCACACTATCTGTTCTCATATAGGTAATTAAACCAGCTTCATACAAACGTTGTGCAACTTGCATGGTTCTACCTACTGCAAAACCTAATTTACGTGAAGCTTCTTGCTGTAAAGTTGATGTTGTAAAAGGTGGAGCTGGTGATTTTTTTGCTGGTTTTTTTGTTAAATCAGCAATTGAAAAATCGGCTTTTGCACAAGATTTTAAAAAGTTTTCGGCGGCTTTTTTCGAATCGAAGTTCTTAGGAATTGAAGCTTTAAACGTTTTACCTTCTTCATTAGAAAACTCTGCAACCACTTTAAAATGGGTTTCTGCTTTAAACTCTTGAATACTTCTTTCTCTTTCTACAATTAAACGTACAGCTACAGATTGTACTCTACCAGCAGATAAACCCCCTTTAACTTTACGCCATAAAACTGGTGATAATTCATAACCCACAAGCCTGTCTAAAACTCTTCTAGCTTGCTGCGCATTCACCATGTTATAATCTATATCTCTAGGATTATCTACGGCTTTTAAAATGGCTTTTTTGGTAATTTCGTGAAAAACAATTCTTTTAGTTTTGGCATCTTTTAAATCAAGTTGCTCTTTTAAATGCCAAGCAATAGCTTCTCCTTCTCTATCTTCATCACTTGCTAACCAAACAGTTTCAGCTTTTTTTGCTAAAGATTTCAGCTTTTTTACTACAGGTTTTTTATCATCTGAAACAATATATTTTGGACTAAAATCTCCTTCTACATCAATTCCTAATTCTTTTGAAGGTAAGTCTGCAATATGTCCATAACTCGATTCTACTTGATAGTCTTTACCAAGAAATTTTTCAATTGTTTTTGCTTTTGCTGGTGACTCTACAATCACTAAATTCTTTGCCATATATCTCTCATTTATCACTCAAAACCCATGAAATTAGGGTTATTCTAGATTGCAAAAGTAATTCCTTTTTTTTTAAAAAAAATTTTTTCATTGATTTTACCTAAATAATTAACAGAAAATCAACATTATTTTTTCTGCCAATTTGTCACAAAAACAGAATATTGGTTGTATCTTTGCCCACCTTCTAATTATAAATAGAGCAATGCAAGAAGTAGAGAAAATTATCGATGAAAAAATACAAGGAAAAGCACTTGTAACAGAACATAAGAAAGAAAACACTAAAAAATTATTCATTGAAAGCTATGGTTGTCAAATGAATATGAATGATAGTGAGATTGTTGCTGCAATTTTAGACAAGCAAGGTTATAACACTACTCAAATTTTAGAAGAAGCAGATTTAGTTTTAGTAAATACGTGTTCTATTCGTGAAAAAGCAGAAACTACAGTTCGTAAAAGATTACAGAAATACAATAGAGTAAAGCAACAATCGAACAACAAAATGAAAGTTGGTGTTTTAGGATGTATGGCTGAACGTTTAAAAGAAAAATTTTTAGAAGAAGAAAAAATTGTAGACCTTGTTGTTGGGCCAGATGCTTATAAAGATTTACCTAATCTTCTAGAAGAAGTTTACGAAGGTAGAGATGCTGTAAACGTAATATTATCTAAAGAAGAAACTTATGGTGATATTTCTCCTGTGCGTTTAAACTCGAATGGAGTTTCTGCTTTTGTATCTATTACAAGAGGTTGTGATAACATGTGTACGTTTTGTGTAGTACCATTTACAAGAGGAAGAGAAAGAAGTAGAGACCCTAAAAGTATTCTAGAGGAAATTCAATCGATGGTTGATAAAGGCTTTAAAGAAATTACTTTATTAGGTCAAAACGTAGATAGTTTTTTATGGTATGGAGGAGGTTTAAAGAAGGACTTTAAAAAGGCTTCTGAAATGGCTCAAGCAACTGCTGTTGATTTTGCACAACTGTTAGATATGTGTGCGACTCATTTTCCAAAAACACGTTTTCGTTTTTCTACATCAAACCCACAAGACATGAGTTTAGATGTAATTCATGTAATGGCAAAACACAAAAATATTTGCAAATACATTCATTTACCTGTACAAAGTGGTTCTAATGCGATGTTAAAAGCAATGAACAGACAACATACTCGTGAAGAGTATATGGAGTTGGTTGATAATATTTTTAAAATTATACCAGAAATGGCTTTAAGTCAAGATATGATTGTTGGTTTTTGTGGAGAAACTGAGCAAGATCATCAAGATACTTTAGACTTAATGGAATATGTAAAATACGATTTCGGATTTATGTTTGCCTATTCTGAAAGACCTGGAACTTTAGCTGGTAAAAAAATGGAAGATGATGTACCAGAAGCAGTTAAAAAAAGAAGGTTAACAGAAGTAATTGATTTGCAACAAAAACACTCTTTATTTAGAACTCAACAACATTTAGGTAAAGTAGAAGAAGTTTTAATTGAAGGAACCTCTAAGAAAAACCCTAATGAATGGAAAGGAAGAAACACACAAAATACAGTAATTGTTTTTCCTAAAGAACATTATAAATTAGGAGATTTTGTAAACGTTAAAGTAGAAGATTGTACCTCAGCAACCTTAAAAGGAACTGCTGTTGGTTATTCTGATAATAATTAATTTTTAGAAAAGTGAAGCAAGAGACAAGAACAAAGAAAAACTCTTTTCTCTCTATTCTTTTTTCTCTATTCTAAAGAAAAGAAATGGAAAACTTACAAGCATTAAAACAACGTTTTGGAATTATTGGTAACGATATTCAACTTAACAGAGCTTTAGAAAAAGCAGTGAGAGTTGCACCTACAGATATTTCTGTGTTGGTTACTGGAGAAAGTGGTGTTGGTAAAGAAAGTATTCCTAAAATTATACACTCATTATCACATAGAAAACATGCAAAATATATTGCTGTAAACTGTGGCGCAATTCCTGAAGGAACTATAGATAGTGAGTTATTTGGTCATGAAAAAGGAGCTTTTACAGGAGCTACCCAAGATAGAAAAGGGTATTTTGAAGTTGCAGATGGTGGAACCATATTTTTAGATGAAGTTGGTGAATTGCCATTAACAACCCAAGTACGTTTGTTACGTGTTTTAGAAAATGGTGAATTTATAAAAGTAGGTTCATCAAAAGTTTTAAAAACAAATGTTAGAATTGTAGCTGCCACAAATATTCATATGCAATCTGCTATCGAAAAAGAAAAATTTCGTGAAGATTTATATTATAGATTAAGCACTGTAGAAATTCATTTACCTCCTCTTAGAGATCGAAATGAAGACATTCACTTGTTGTTTCGAAAGTTTGCTGCAGATTTTGCCCAAAAATACAGAATGCCTACTATAAGATTAAATGATAACGCCGTAAATATTTTACTGAATTATCGTTTTCCTGGAAATATTCGTCAGTTGAAAAACTTAGCAGAGCAAATTTCTGTAATTGAAGAAGAAAGAACAATTACTGCTCAAAAATTACAACAATATTTACCAGACAACAAAGGCAATTTACCAGCTATTGTTGGTGGTAAAAAAGAAAATGATTTTTCTACAGAACGTGATATCATGTACAAGATTTTATTTGATATGCGTAATGACATCAACGATTTAAAGAAATTGACATTAGATTTGATGAAAAATGGAAATGTTGATGAAGTTCAAGAAGAAAACCATAGACTTTTAGAAAAAATTTACACTAATAAAGATTTAGAAGATTTGGATATCGAAGTTTTAAATATTCCTCAAAATGCTTCCAAAGAAAAAGATTATGAGTTTATTGAAACTATAGAAGAAGACGAATCTTTATCTTTACAAGACAAGGAAATAGAAATGATTAAAAAATCCTTAGAAAAAAACAATAACAAACGTAAATTAGCTGCTAAAGAGTTAGGCATTTCTGAAAGAACCCTGTATCGTAAAATAAAACAGTACGATTTATAATTTTGTAATATGAAGAAACTTATTTTATCACTCATTATAATTACAACACTTCTAGGTTGTGGAGCCTATTCTTTTACAGGTGGAAATACAGGTGATGCAGAAACCATTCAAATCGACTTTTTCCCAAATCAAGCACCTTTAGTAGAACCTGTTTTAACGCAACGTTTTACAAACGATTTACAAGATTTATT
>CAXBAC010000201.1:0-5039 GCA_963973485.1 uncultured Polaribacter sp.
CATGAACTCGTTCGCATCACCTTTTAAAATAATATCATAGCCATTTTTTAAATATACTGGAGCTCTATTATTTCTATTTGTAAATATGGTATAGATTTCACCTTGAGTTGTATTTAAATGCAAAGTATCCTTAAAAACACCATACTCATCAATCTTAATTTCTTTTTGAACACCTTGTCTATCTGCAATAGAAAGTATGGAATCTTTAGTGTTATTTAGTGTACCAGAAAAGGTAACATAGTCATTATTATTTTGAGGATTACAAGCAATTATTAAGATTGCAACTAAAAATAATTGAGTTATTTTTTTCATCATTATAATTTGAGAATATTTAGCAAAGATAAAGGTTTGCTTAGAAAAAGTAGTGTTAAATTGGGTGAGATATATCTAAATTTAACTAAAAAAGTAAGCGTCGTTTTTATTAAAAAAAACGACGTCTTACCAAGTAAACTAATAAAACCAAGTATTAGTAAATTTATTAGAGTTAGCTATTCTAATAAAGATTTTATGAACTCCTTAATTTAAAAAATAAAGAGTTTGCTATTGATTTTTTTTATTTAGCAGATATGCTTCCTCCAGAAGAAGATTGTTTATTTACTTTTTTAGGGTTTCCTTTAAAATCAATATCACCTCCACTTGTGGCTCTAGCATCTATACTTTCTGAGGCATAAACATTAATATCTGCTCCACTTGTTACGTTAACAGTGGTGTTTTTACTAAGTAGATTGTAGGCGTCTATTGAAGCTCCACTTGTTGCAGATGATGTATGTTGGTCTGTATTACCAGTTAACTCAATATCTGAGCCACTTGTTGCTGAGCTTTGCACAGTATTTGCATTTAAAGCCATTCTAATATCTGCACCACTAGTACAAATTACATTAATTTTATCTACATTTAAGGCGTTTTCAGTATAAACATCAGACCCACTTGTTGCTGAAACTAGTTCTAAATTAGTTACTGTAACATGTATTTTTCTGGCTTTTGCATTCCAAATGCTTTGTTCTGTATATATTTTTAATTCCCCATCTTTAACTTCTGTAATAATAATATCATGTAGGTTTTCGTCTGCTTCTAAAACTATTTTTTGTTTTTCACATTGAACATATTTGCATTACAGGCACTTAAAAATGTTGTAATAAAAAGAAAAAAGAAAAGTTTTTTGATAGTTTTCATAAGTATTGATTTTTTAATTTTTACCATACAAAGGTCTTATAATAGACGCTTACAAAGTAAGATAGGTTACCCAGTTGTTGATTTTTATTGATGAATTGTTTTAAATTATTTCTTTTTCTTTAATTTCTATATCTTTTTCATTGTTTTCTATTTCTTCAATATTTTCTTTTTTAACTTCACAGTCTGTACATTTTAAAGTAGTGTCTGTCATTAAAAAGTAATGAGATACCATATCTTTATCATAAATATCTGTTTCGTTATCAACATTGTATAGAAAGTTTTTGGTAGAATTATCAAAATAAACAGTTGCATCTTCAGGTATAAAAATATCTATAATTACCTCTTCATTTTTCCAAATATTTTTAAACTCTGTTAAGAAAAATGCATCTAAAATAAGTGTGTTGTTTTCAAACTTATAATTGTAATCTATTTTTCTTGCATTGTTTTTTGCATTGCTGTTATTTCTTCCTCTAGATTCTTTTTGAATTATAAAATAACTTTCATTAGAATTACTTTTTTTAACATCTACTTCTATATAACTAGAGTATACTTTTTTGTTTCCATTTACCTCAATTTCTTCTTTGTAATTCCTCCTTAAATTTGGTCTATAAACAAGTGTTTCATCATTTATCATTTTAATAGTTAAGGTATCTTTTGCAGCTATAGTTATGTCGTTTTTTTCTGTTGCTACACCATAATTTGAATATGTTGAACCAAATTCTATACCTGTAAATATCATTGCAAGAAGAGCTAAAATCCAAATTCCTAAAAGGGTTAGAGATGTAGGTTTATTTATTTTTTTAACGTTACTAGATAAGATTCTTAGACCTAAAATAAATAAGATTAAAAAAGGAATGCCTACTAATAAAAAACCACATAAAGTTAACAACCAAGTTGGTAGAACAGCATCATAGAAAAATGGTGGATATTGTATTTGAGAGTCTACATTTAACCACTCTAAACTACCTAAAGAAAACCCTCCTATAATTAGAGATAAAATAACAGAAGCAGAAATAAATATTAAAATAACACCAATAAATTTACCTATAACTTTAAATATAGCTAATATAATTTTACCTATAGTGTCAAAAAAATCGCTTGCTCCGTTATTTTTTTTTGGCTTTCCCGAAAACGTTTTATTTACTTTATCTGTTAACTCGTTTGCACCATCTTTTATTTTTTCTGAAGCTTCTTTTGCAAAAACAGAGACATTTTCTGAAACATTATTAAATTCTTCTCGAATTTTCTTTTCAATATTATCAATATTTACTGGCTCTCCTTCCATTTGCAATTTTTCTGCAGTAGTTTTAGCCTCTGGTAGTAATATCCAAAGTATGATATATAATAAAACTCCAAAACCACCAAAAATAAATAGAGCTAATAACCCAAGTCTTACCCAAATGGTATCTAAATCAAAATAATGTGCTAAACCAGAAGCTACACCACCTAAAAACTTATCATCTCCATCTCTAAACAATTTTTTACCAGATGCATTATTTCTATTGTAAGAATAACTAGAATTACTGTACGCTTCTTCAGCATCTGCATAATCTTCTGGCTGTCCCATAATTTTAATGATATCATCAATATCACCTTCATTAACAACTTGTCTAGCATCAGTAATTTTTTCTGATAGAAGTTCGCTAATTCTAGCTTCTATATCTGCTATAATTTCATTTTTTCCTTGAGAATCATCACTTAAAGATCTAGAAATAGATTCTAAATACCTTTTTAACTTTTGGTAGGCAATTTCATCTATGTGAAAGAAAAATCCTCCTAAATTTATATTTATTGTCTTATTCATTTGTTGTTGATTTTGTGCTGGTTACTTGGTTTACTGAGTTGATTAAATTGGTCCATGTTTTATCTAATTCTTTTAAAAACATGCCACCATTTTCTGTTAAAACATAATATTTTCTTGGAGGTCCAGAGGTTGATTCTTCCCATCTATAAGTTAATAAACCAGCGTTTTTAAGGCGAGTTAATAGTGGATATATGGTTCCTTCAACCACAATCATTTCTGCACCTTTTAGCGTAGATAGAATTTCAGAAGTATAAGCATCTCCATTTTTTAAAATAGATAATATGCAAAATTCTAAAACACCTTTTCGCATTTGTGCTTTTGTGTTTTCAATTTTCATGTATTGTGATTTATTTTATAAATTTTATTGTAAAAGGATATTTATAATTTTCTCCTTCTTTTGCTTTTAATGATGCAATTACTACAAGTGCAATACCTATAATATATATGATACTAGCAATAGAACCTAAACCTATAAAACCAAATAAATTTGGAAAATCGAAATCGAAATCAAAGTGATTAAAGTCTATAAAGTTATGGTTTCTTCTAAATATAGAACCAATTGCTAGTGGTATAAAAAGGATAGAAATTAAAAACACATATAAAGTATAACTGATATTAAAGTTTACAGCTTCTTTACCTTGTTCGTCTAAAAACAGACTTCTGTCTTTTAGTGTTTGCCAAGCTATAAGAGGTGTTACAATATTACCAAAAGGAAATATAAAACCTGCAAAAGCAGAGATATGTATTAAAAAAGCATTAGTGTTTTCGTTATTTTTCTTCATAATTATTATTTGATATAATACTTGCTTATACAAATATATGTTTTAAAAAAGGTATTATGCAATACATAGTACTGTAATTAACATTTTTTTAACATTTCTATTATAATTATAAATGATTAAATAATTTAAAATGTAAGTTTATATGACTTATAAATGGGAAAATAAAACACTTTCTTTAATGATATTTTGTATTTTTATGACATGAAGATTAAACCTAAAAGAATTAATACCTTTATGCTTTTTAAGTTGCCATTAGCTTATATATCTGGTTTGCGAGTAGTGGCTCTAAATAATAATAAATGTGAAGTAAGGATTAAACATAGATGGATAAATCAAAACCCTTTTAAAAGTATGTTTTGGGCAGCTCAAGGTATGGCTGCAGAAATGACAACTGGTGTTTTAGTAATGCAAGAAATAGATAATTCTAAAAGAAAAGTATCTATGTTAGTTACACATCAAGAAGCTAATTTTTTTAAAAAAGCTACTGGGAAAATTACTTTTTCGTGTATTGGAGGTGAACTTATTAAAAATGCCATACAAAAATCAAAGGAAACTAAAGAAGGCCAAGTTATAATATTACAAACAGAAGGAAAGAATGAAGAAGGAGTAGTGGTCTCTAATTTTAAATTCCATTGGAGTTTAAAAGTAAAAAACTAAAAATAGAATATAAAAAAAGCTGGTGATTTTTATCACCAGCTTTTTTATTCAAGATTAAAAACTTTATTCTCTATTGTTAAGTAAATATTTATTAAAATCCTTACCGTTTATTTTTGTGTATTTAGAGTCTATTTCATAGGCAACTTGCATACCTGAAATATTAAAATCTCCAGTAACTTTCATATATTTTATGTTTAAATCTTCTTCAAAATTGGTTTTCTTGAATGATACTCCATCATAAAATTTAGTGTATTTAAATACTGCAGAATCTTCAAAAATAGCTTCAGCAAAACTCACATTCCTATCAAATTCAGCATATTTAAAAGTTGCAATTTCCGAAAATTTTGTTTGTTTAAATGAAATAGTTCTATCAAATTTTGCATATTTAAATGTAGTATCATCATTAAATGTAGCTCCTGAAAAATCTGTATCACTCTCAAAATTAGAGTATTTAAACATTGCTTTTCTCTCAAAACTACAATTCTTAAATATAACATCTTTTTCAAAATCTGCAGTAAATGTATAACCAGAGTCTTCATCTGGAATGTATGCTAATACATCGTCTCTAAAAGTACAGTTCGTAAATGATATAGCTACTTCTATTAAATTATCTACTTTATTAT
>CAXBAC010000202.1:0-5028 GCA_963973485.1 uncultured Polaribacter sp.
CGCTCTGCTTTGAATGAAAGTGAAACTGAAACTATAATTGATAAAACTGTAGAGTATATTTTAAAATTAGATTGGATTGATAAAGATAAACAAGAACAAAAAGTTGATAAACTTACAGATTTTACAAATGCCAATTTAAAAAGTGAATATATAGCAAGTGTAGAACTCACAGAAACAGACAAACAACTTGTAGAGGAGGCACTAGAAATGTTAAAAAAGATAAATAAAATACTTAAAATTGATAATCTACATTTTGCATATAGAGTTAGAGATGAGGTAATTTTTTATGTACTTTATGCAAAAAAAGAGCAATTATTAAAACAAGAAATTGCTATCGATTTTCAAATAATGCAAAAAATTTTACCTAGAGTTCATGGTAGTTCTAATCGTACTCAAAAAGTAATTATTAGCTTAATAAACTTACTTGCTAATGAAGATATAGCAACTTCATATCCAGATTTAGAATATCTAGAAAAAAATAAAAAATCAATACTTAAAAACTCCAATTATCCAAAATCCACAGAAAAGTTACTATTCATGTTAGAACGTTTTGATGAAGATAGATTTACTTCTTTTTGGGTATGATAAATAATCAAACTAAAAAATATAGTTATGCTATAAAAAATCATGGAACTTTTGATGTGATTACATCAAAATATAAAAAGTTACAAGATTCTGATATAGTAATAAAAAACTTTAAACTAAACATTTTAGGGCAAACACAGTCTGTTAAAAGTTCAGAAAAATTTTATGTATTCGATTGGCAAAATGTTTCTTTTACAGCTATTTTAAATCCTACAAATCATCAAAAAGAATACACACTTTTGCTTGATAATAAACTTATAGTTTCTTCCCAAAAACTGAACAAACACTTGCAATCATTAAGAGTTCTTGAAACAGAATTATCTTTCAAAGGAGCTTTAGGAAAACATGAAATAAAAATTTTATCTCCTAATGATGAAGTGATTTTAGAGCTATCCTTTGAGGTGTTTCCTAAAAATATACATTATAAGAATGATTTTAAACTGCTTCAAAAAGATTGTTATAGAATTGTAAATAAACTAAGTTATGAGCTACTACCAAACTTTTATAAAAAATTAAAAAACAAACCTGGTGGCTTTACTTCTAATACGAATTGGTGGTTTATTTTAGATGCCTTGTTTGACGATTTGATAAAAAGTTTAGAACTAATTCAGAGAAACCCTAAACACGATATTGTTACAGACGAAGAAGTAAAACAAATTGATAAGGTAAAAAAGTCATCCTCTAAAAATAAAACTTGGCTTACCAAAAACACACAATATATTTCAAACAATAAAGAAGATGGAATTGAATTGATTTCTGGTCAATATTTTTCTCATGCACTAACATTTAAAAAGAAGGTAAGCTACGATAATTATGAAAATAGATTTGTTAAATACATAGTTAATCAAATCATTTCTAGATTAACAACCTTAAAAAAAGATTTACATAAAAACAGCGTTTCTAATAATGAAAAAGTAGTTCGAACAATCACAAATTACACTGGTAGATTGCATAGTATTTTAAATAAAATACCATTTACAAAAGTGGGCAATTTTGAAAAAGAAACTTACTTTTCATCTACCTTAACCAAAGCAGCTGGATACAAAGATTTATTACAAATCCATTCTTTATTAGAAAATGGATTTGAAACTTTAGACGATAATTTTTCGAGTTTAGAGTACAAAAATATTGATGATTTTTATGCTTATTGGTGTTTTATGAAAGTCCTTGATATTATCAACAGTGCTTCAAACTTTAAAGTAAAAAACCAAAATATTTTAGGCTTACATAATGGAAAAATTAAGATTAATGCTAATGATGTTTCAAGTATAAAATTAAGTAGTACAGAAAACAAAGAGATTTCCTTAAAATACAACAAGGAAAAATCCTTGATGACAATGGACCTTTTAACTGAAAAAGAATATCTTTCTTTAGTTCGCTTTTATCTCAATTATCAAATTACAAACGATTACAATGAATTTTCGAATGATTTAGACAGCTCTTTAATGTCATTTAAAGATAAAATTCAAAAAGATGAATTCAAAAATCAGATAATTCTATATCCTTCAAATGAAAAGGACACGAATTTTCAAAATTTTAAAAAAGAAAATACAATCATTAAAGATTTTCCAACATTACCAACGAATTCAGATGTTTTAGAAAATTATGTAAGAAATAATATTGATGATAAAACAGCTAAAAATAGTCTTCATGAATTAGTAGGAATGCAGTATCAGCAATTTGTAGGTAAAAAAGAAACTTTTGATAAAGGAGTGTTAATTGGGCGTTTAAAAAAAGATGCACTTAAAAAGCGTTCGACTTATTTAAAGAAGAAAAACAGGTATTACTTTCCTTTTGTAAAAAACAAAGATAGTCGCATTTATAATGTTTCTTATTTGTTATTCACCAAACCTGAGAGTTCTACAGCATTATTAAAAAAAGTAAAAAGTTGGGAAATATTAAACAAAAAAGAGCTTGAGAATGATGGTGTAAGTTGGAAATTAAATTCAGAACATTACCTTGTTTTTAATTTAGAAAATGAAACAGAAGAAATAGATACCAAAAATGAAATCCCGATTTTTAGTTTTAGATACACCACATTAAGAGGCTTGTCTTTATTTAAAAACCAACAAGAAAATAATGCCTTGTATGTTACAAATGAATCTTCCTATTTACTATATAAATTTTTACTAAAAAAGAATATTGAATTTACAATTAGTTGGTCTACAGATGAAAAAGATTTTACATGTGTTGAGTTTAAACTTTTTAACGGTTTAAAATTAACGTGTTCTAATCGTTTTCCTCATCAACATTATATGGTTAAAAATGAATTAAAACCGTTAACTTCTTTGATTGATAACTTCCAATAATTTATACTAAATAATTTCTTTGATTAACATTTAGATGTAGATTTCTATTCTAACTTTCACAATTTTAAATCGATACAGTTATCTTAAAAAGCAAATCAGCAAAAAACATATTTCATTGAGTATTAAATTTGTGTAGAGAATATTAACTATAAAAAAACCTAAGATGAAAGTACAAGCATATTTAGCATTTGATGGAAACTGTCACGAAGCATTAAATTTTTATGGAGAATTATTTAATGCAGATATTAAAAACAAAGAAACTTACGAAGATAAAAAAATGGATGTTCCTTTAAATTACAGAAAAAAATTGCAACATGCAGAATTAAAAGGTAAAGGCATTCACTTAATGGGCTATGATGCTGCTCCAGATACACCTTTAAATGTGGGAAATAACATCAGTATAAGTGTAGATTTAACTGATAAAGATGAAGCAGAAGATGTTTTCAATAATTTATCACAAAAAGGAATTACACATCATAGTTTTAGAGAACGAGACTGGGGCTATTTTGGAAGGTGTACAGATAAATACGGAATTAGTTGGATGGTGAATTGCAACTGTTAAAAAACTAATAAACTAAATAAATGGATTGTAGGGAACTGCAATCCATTTTTTATCTTTACTAAAATCTACACTTTGAAGTTTATAAAGTTTACAAAAAAAGGTATTTATTGCATTCCAGGTAAATTCTATTTAGATCCATGGTTTCCTGTAGATTATGCTATAATTTCACATGGGCATGCAGATCATGCAAGATGGGGTAACAAGCATTATTTATGTCATAATGATTCTAAAGCCATCTTAAAACACAGAATTGGGCAAGATATTTCTATTGAAAGTATGGGGTATAATGAGCCTAAAATGATAAATGGAGTTCAAGTTTCCTTTTATCCTGCAGGTCACATTATTGGTTCTGCACAAATACGTTTAGAATATAAAGGATATGTAATTGTTTTTTCTGGTGATTATAAAACGCAACCCGATTTTCTTTCTGTGCCTTTCGAGCCTGTAAAATGTAACGAATTTATAACTGAAAGTACTTTTGGTTTGCCTATTTATAAATGGAAAAGCGAATTAGATTTACAAGCTGAACTTCAAAATTGGGTATTACAAAATCAACAGAATAATAGAACTAGTGTTTTCTTAGGTTATAGTTTAGGAAAAGCGCAACGAATTATGAAATTGGTAGAAGGTGTAGATGATATTTTTGTGCATTCTGCTATTAATAACCTAAACAACGCCATTTCTAATTCAGGAATTAACATACCAGATACTAAATTAATAACATCAGATTTCAATAAAAAAGAGATTCAAAACAAAATTGTAATTCTACCACCAGCATTATTAGGTTCTAAACTATTAAAACGAATTCCAAATGCAGCAACTGCTATTTGTTCTGGATGGATGCATATTCGTGGAAATAGAAGATGGAAAGGTGTAGATGCAGGTTTTGCTGTAAGTGATCATGCAGATTGGGATGGTTTATTAGAGGCTGTAAAAGCTACAGAAGCTGAAAAAGTATATGTAACTCATGGCTCACAAGCTGTGTTTTCTAAATATTTGAATGAAATTGGTATAGAAGCACATGAACTAAAAACAGAATATGGAGAAGATGAATTGGCTAAGCAAGACACTTTAAAAACCGAAACTGTTTAGCTATGAAAGACTTTTCTAACCTTATAAGTGCTATTGAAATCACTAATAAAACTAATGCTAAAATTGAGGCATTAGTAAATTATTTTAAAGTAGCTCCAGATAAAGATAAGTTGTGGTTAATAGCTTTATTTACAGGTAAAAGACCAAGCAGACCTGTAAAATCGAATTTAATGAAAGGTTGGGTGATGGAAATTACGAAACTTCCTGAATGGCTTTTCTTAGAAAGCTATTCTTCTGTTGGTGATTTAGGAGAAACAATTGCTTTGCTTTTGCCAAATCCAGAACATGAAATTGAAAAACCGTTACATGTTTGGATTGATGAACTCATCAACTTAAAATCAAATACAGATGAAGAAAAGAAAGCATATGTTTTAAACGCATGGAATGGTTTAAAAGCTCAAGAACGTTTAATTTTTAATAAACTAATTGGTGGTAGTTTTAGAATAGGCGTTTCTAAAAAAACACTAGTAAATGCATTAT
>CAXBAC010000203.1:0-5008 GCA_963973485.1 uncultured Polaribacter sp.
CGGTAGAAATATGTTAGGTAATGATGTTGGTAGAAAAGATGGTTTTATTATTACTAGTGGTTCTCCATCTTATGATTCATTTTTAAATGAACAATCTTATTTTAATTATTCTTTACAAAATGCAGGAAATATTATTGTACCTGAAGGCACAGAAATAACTTGGAATGCACAAACCAGTAAAACTGATAGTTTGCGTTTTTCAATTAATAATTCAGTAGATTATTTTAAAAGATTATCTAATGATAGTTTTAAGTACGAAAAACAATTAACAAATTCTTTAAATTATACCATTTCATCTTCGAATAACAATTTACAAGATTATGAAAACTTGCAATTTTCTGTTGATGTTGTAAAAGATGAATTTCCAATTATAACTGTAAGCTCTAATATTGATAGTATATCACGTGGAACAGCACAATTTGCTGGCCAAATTTCAGATGATTATGGAATTAGAAAATTGAAACTGGTGTATTTTGACAAAAGTACCACAAATTCCACAAAGAGCATCAATCTTCCTATTACACAACAAAATATTCAAACCTTTTTTTATGATTTTCCAGAAGGATTAAACTTAGAAAATGGAATTATTTACGAGATGTATTTCCAGGTTTTTGATAATGATGGAATTAATGGAAGTAAATCAGCAAAGAGTAAAACGTTTAAATATCGCCAAAAAACTTTAGTAGAAATAGAGGAGGAGCTGTTTCAAGAGCAAAGAAACACGATTAACGATTTAGAAAATTCTGTTCAAAAACAAAAACAACAGCAAGAACAATTAGAAACTATTCAACAAGAATTACAGAACAAAAAAAATATCAATTGGAATGATAAAAAGAAGGTAGAAAGTTTTATTAAGCGTCAAGAACAGTACAAAAAAATGATGCAAAAACAAACCAATCAACTTCAAGAAAATCTAGATGAAAAGAAAGAAGAGGATCCTACTTTACAAGAAAAAAAACAAGATTTACAAGAGCGTATTAAAGAGCTTAAAAAATTAGAAAAACAACAAAAGCTATTGGATGAAATCCAAAAAATGGCAGATAAGCTTAATAAAGAAGAGTTGGTTCAAAAAGCAAAAGAACTTGCGCAACAAAATAAACAACAACAACGTAGTTTAGAAAAAACCTTAGAAATGGTAAAGCGTTTTTATGTTGAACAAAAAACTATGCAAATTGCTAATAAAATTCAAGAGTTATCAAAAAAACAAGGAGATTTAAAACAAAAAGAAGACAGCTCTCTTGAAAAGCAACAAGAAATTACAAAAGAATTTGAGAATATTAAGAAAGATTTAGAAGAAGTTACTAAGGATAATGAAAAGTTAAAAGATCCAATGGATTTACCTGATGTAGATCAAGATCAAGAGAACATTGATGATGAACTAAAAAAATCTGAAGAAAACTTACAAAACAATAATACCCAAGAAGCTAAAAAGAACCAAAAGCAATCATCAAAAAAAATGAAAGAGATGAGTGCTAAAATGCAACAATCTATGTTAGATATGCAAGGTGAATCTATGGAAGAAAACATAGAAGATCTTAGGAAAATTTTAGAAAATTTGGTTATTTTTTCTTTTCAACAAGAAGAATTAATGAATAAGTTCGACGAAATTTCAACATCTCATCCAGATTTTGGAAAAGATCTAAAAAAACAAAATGAAATTAAAACGTATTTCGAACATATAGATGATAGTTTGTACGTTTTAGCAATGCGTGTTCCAAAAATTTCTTCAAAAATCCAAGACGATTTAGCCTCTGCACATTATAATTTAGATCAGTCTTTAGAAAATTTTTCAGAAAATCGATTTAACAATGGTTTATCTAACCAGCGTTATGTAATGACTGCAACAAATAATTTGGCAGATTATTTGAGTAATATTTTAAATAACATGCAAAATAGCATGTCTATGAAAATGGGTAAAGGAAATAAAAGCAAGCAACAAGGTTTTAGTTTGCCAGATTTAATACAGAAGCAAAAAGGCTTATCTCAAAAAATGAAAGATGGTCTAAAAAAAGGTGATAAACAAGGTGAAGGTGAAAAAGGAGAAAAGCAAAACTCTAAATCAAAGCCAGGTGAAAAAGGCAATGATGGAAAAGAAGGTAAAAATGGTTCTAAAGGAAATACAGAAGAAGGAAGCACAAATGATGATTTAGATGGTGAGTTATACGAAATTTTTAAGCAACAGAGTCAATTAAGACAAGAGTTACAAAATGCTATAAAAGAAAGTGAAAATGGAAATCCTGCTGGTAATTCAAATGCAAAAAAAGCATTAAAAAGTATGGAAGAGTTAGAAAACGAAATTCTATCTAATGGATTTAACAACGAAACTTTACAAAAAATGCAGAATTTAAATTATGAATTACTTAAGCTAGATCAGGCTGCCTTAGAGCAAGGTAAAGATAAAGAGCGTAAATCCACATCAAATCAAATACAAAATGAACGTAACAAAGCTAAATCTTTAAAATTTAAAAAGCAGTTTTACAATCAAATAGAGATTTTAAATAGACAATCCTTACCTTTGCAACAAAATTATAAAAAGAAGGTAATAGCATACTTTTCTGATACAAAGAAAGAGTAATATGATTGAATTTAATTACGAAACAAATTTTAAACTTGATAATGAAACATTATTAACCAATTGGGTTAATGATTATGTCTCAGAAAACGGTTTTGAAGTTGGTGAAATCAACTATATTTTTTGTGATGATGAACACTTACATAAACTAAATATTGAGTTTTTACAACATGATACGCTAACAGATATTATCAGTTTTGATAATTCTTTAGGGAAACTCTTAAATGGAGATATATTTATTTCTGTTGAAAGGGTAAAAGAAAATGCACTTGATTTTGGCGTCTCTTTTCAAGAAGAATTACACAGGGTAATGATTCACGGAGTTCTGCATTATATGGGATTAAAAGACAAAACAGTTTCCGAAAAAGAAAACATGAGAGCTCAAGAAAACACTGCTTTATCTCTTTTAAAATATTAATAATCAAATAGTTAAAATAAATAGTTCCACGTGGAACTTGTAATATAATGAGTTTAATTTCAACAACATACGATGTAATTGTAGTAGGAGGTGGTCATGCAGGAAGTGAGGCTGCTGCTGCTGCTGCAAATATGGGTGCACACACGTTATTAATAACAATGAATTTGCAAAACATTGCTCAAATGAGTTGTAATCCTGCAATGGGTGGTATTGCAAAAGGGCAAATTGTAAGAGAAATTGATGCTTTAGGAGGTTATAGTGCAATTGTTACAGATAAAACTGCTATTCAGTTTAAGATGTTAAATAAATCTAAAGGACCTGCAATGTGGAGTCCAAGAGCACAATCTGACAGAATGCAGTTTGCAGAATGCTGGAGAACCATGTTAGAGCAAACTATAAATTTAGATTTTTATCAAGATTCTGTAAATGGGTTGTTATTTGATGATCAAAAAATTGTGGGTGTAAAAACAGCTTTAGGACTTGAAATAAAATCAAAAACTGTTATTGTAACTGCTGGAACTTTTTTAAATGGATTAATTCATATTGGTGATAAAAGTTTTGGTGGGGGTAGAGCAGGAGAAGGAGCATCAAAAGGAATTACAGAAGATTTAGTTGCTAAAGGTTTTGAAGCTGGTAGAATGAAAACAGGTACTCCCCCAAGAGTTGATGGAAGATCTTTGGATTATTCTAAAATGACAGAGCAACCAGGAGATGATTATACAGAAAAGTTTTCGTATTTATCAACAACAACAACTTTAGATAAACAACGTTCTTGTTGGTTAACGTATACAAACCCTAAAGTACATGAAATTTTACGAGAGGGGTTTGATAGGTCTCCAATGTTTAATGGAAGAATTCAATCTACAGGTCCAAGATATTGCCCTTCTGTAGAAGATAAAGTAGATCGTTTTGCAAGTAAAGAAAGACATCAAATTTTTGTTGAACCAGAAGGTTGGACTACTTGTGAAATGTATGTAAATGGTTTTTCAACCTCTCTTCCAGAAGATATTCAAGATAAAGCTATAAGAGCTGTTGCTGGTTTTGAAAATGTAAAGTTTTTTAGATATGGTTATGCTATCGAATATGATTTTTTTCAACCTACACAATTAAAACATTCGTTAGAAACTAAGCTAATTGAAAACTTGTTTTTTGCAGGACAAATTAATGGAACAACAGGTTATGAGGAAGCTGCTGCACAAGGTTTAATGGCTGGTGTTAATGCAGCCTTAAAAATACAGGATAAATCACCTTTTATCTTAAAAAGAAATGAAGCTTATATAGGTGTTTTAATTGATGACCTTATTACAAAAGGCACAGAAGAACCCTACAGAATGTTTACGTCTCGAGCTGAATATAGAACGCTTTTAAGGCAAGATAATGCTGATTTAAGATTAACGCCTAAAGCTTTTGAATTAGGTTTAGCTTCTCAAGAACGATTAAATCGTGTCTTAGAAAAGCAAGAAAAAACAGATTTATTAATTGAGTTTTTAGAAAAAACGAGTGTTAAGAAAGAAGAGATAAATCCTGTTTTAGAGGCTAAAAATTTAGCACTTGTCAAACAATCCATGAAGCTTTTTAAAATTGCTGCAAGACCCCAATTAGACTTTTCTGATTTTAAAAATATCAAGAAATTAAACGACTTTTTGATTGATAATAATATTGATAAAGAAGTTATAGAACAAGCTGAAATTCATTTAAAATACTCTGGATATATAGCTAAAGAAAAGAACAATGCAGACAAACTTAATCGTTTAGAAAATGTTGTGATTCCTTCTAGTTTTAATTATGATAAGGTGAAGTCTTTGTCTTTTGAAGCAAGAGAAAAGTTAACAAAAATTCAACCTACATCTATTTCTCAAGCTAGTAGAATAAGTGGTGTTTCACCAAGTGATATTTCTGTTCTTTTAGTATATATGGGAAGGTAAATTCCAAGTAATCTTATTTAATTTGATTAAAAATTTTTAAAAATATATAAAATGTTCCTCGTGGAACAATTGTGTAAAAAACACAAAATTCTA
>CAXBAC010000204.1:0-4992 GCA_963973485.1 uncultured Polaribacter sp.
TTGGATTCCTGAATGAGAACACTACTTTAGACCTTCGTATAGAAATATTAAAACTGTAAAAGATCTTTTTCCAGACACAAATTGCATTGCTTTAACTGCTACTGCAAATGCTAAGGTTCTAGAAGATATTCAACAGAACTTAGCTTTAAAAGATCCTAAAATTTTTAAAAAATCATTTTATAAAGAAAACCTTGCTTATCAAATATTTAATGTTAATGATAAATTATTAAGACTACAACACATATTTACAAAAACAAAAACACCTGCTATTGTTTATGTAAATTCTCGCAAAAAAACAAAAGAGATTGCAACCTACTTAAATGCCAATAATTTTAAAGCTAGTTATTATCATGGAGGTCTAACTGCCAAAGAAAAAGAAACTTCATTTAAAAATTGGCTATCTGAGCATACTCCAATTATGGTTGCAACAAACGCTTTTGGGATGGGAATTGATAAAGAAAATGTTGGTATTGTGATTCATTTCGATTTACCTTTTTCAATTGAAAATTATATTCAAGAAGCTGGAAGAGCAGGTAGAAATAAAAATAAATCTTTTGCTGTTTTATTAAAAAATGAAAATGACATTTCAGTTTACAAAAAGCAGACAAAAAAGAGCTTACCTAATATTTCTGAAATTAAAGAAATTCATAGAAAATTATATCAATATTTTAGAATTGCTAAAGGAGAAATTTCTGATGAATTTTATAGTTTTAATCTTTTAGAGTTTGCTAAAAACTATAACTTTACAAGTATAAAAGTAGATGCTGTTTTAAAAATATTAGCTAATAATAGCATTATAGAACTCTCTCAAACTTACAATCAAAAATCAACTATAATTTTTAAAGTTAGCAGTAAAAAAGTACTTTCTTACGCCATAAAAAATACCTATACTAAAAATTTTATAAACTCACTATTAAGAACTTATGCAGGTCTATTTGAACAAGAAGTTAAAGTAAATGAATTCTTATTAGCAAAAAAAAACAATATTACTTCTACACAAGTTATTGAGTATTTAAATCGTTTGCACAATGATGATATACTAACCTATAAACGTGTAAAAACAGATTTAGAAATTCGTTTTTTAGAACCAAGAGAAGATGACAAAACCATTAACAGGTATACTAAAATTATTGAACAATTTTTAAAACTAAAAGAAAAAAAATCTAATGATTTTTTAGCTTATATTACAAATAACACTACTTGCAGAAGCATACAAATTTTGAATTATTTTGATGAAAAATCTTCTAAAAAATGTGGTATCTGTGACGTTTGTCTATCTAATAAAAAAAGTATTCCAAAAAATTTATCTTCAAAAATTATAGCTATTTTAAAAGATAAAAACCATTTAACATCACAAGAAATTAGACAACTTTTAAACGCAAATGAAAAAGACATTTTAATACATTTGCGTCAGTTAATTTCTGAAAATAAAATAGAAATTAATCATCAAAATAAATATCAACTAAAATAAGGATATGAAAGATTTACGAATCGTTTTTATGGGAACTCCAGATTTTGCTGTTACTATTTTAAAAAAATTAGTAATGCAAAAACTAAATATTGTTGGTGTTATAACTGCCCCAGATAAACCTGCAGGAAGAGGAAGAAAATTAAATGAGTCTGCAGTAAAAAAATATGCTTTATCAGAAAACTTAAACATTCTACAACCAAAAAACTTAAAAGATAAAACGTTTCAAGAAGAGTTAAGAAGTTTAAATGCAAACTTACAAATAGTTGTAGCTTTTAGAATGTTGCCTAAAGTAGTTTGGCAAATGCCTAAATATGGTACTTTTAATTTACACGCCTCTCTTTTACCAGCTTACAGAGGTGCAGCTCCAATTCACTGGGCTATTATAAATGGAGAAGAAAAAACTGGAGTAACTACATTTTTTATTGATGATAAAATTGATACTGGTGAAATTATTTTAAAAGAAGAAATAAATATAAATAAAAACGAAACTGTAGGCAGCTTACATGATAAGTTAATGAATTTAGGTGCAGATTTAGTTTTAAAAACAGTAGAGCAAATAGCAAATAATAATGTTACTACAACAAAACAACCAGAATTAGAAGAAAAAGCAGCTCCGAAACTTAACAGCGACAACACAAAAATTAACTGGAATGATTCTCTTAAGAATATCTATAATACAATTAGAGGACTAAATCCTTTTCCTACAGCTTGGTCTACAATGCAAAATGGTGATGAACACATTTCAGTTAAAATCTATGATGTAGAAAAAATTGAAGAAAATCATAATTTAAGCATAGGAACCATTATTACATCTAAAAAAGAAATAAAAGTAGCTGTTAAAAATGGTTTTATAAATATAATATCATTAAAAATAGCAGGTAAGAAAAAAATGGATGCAAAGAGTCTTTTAAACGGCTTTACGTTTTTAGAAAATTCAAAAATGCTTTAACCCCTTTATTTGTAAGGTTTTTAAGCTTTTTTTTAAATACATACTTCGTTTATTAACAATTTTCACCTATTTATTAACAAAACACTACTTTTTATGGGTGGTAATTTGCGTAAGCCCTTAATACGTATATATTTGTTAAGCTTATTAGCAAAAAATAAACAATTAATTTAAAAAATCTTTTTATTATGAACAAGTCAGATTTAATCGACGCAATGGCTGCAGACGCAGGAATTTCTAAAGTAGCAGCGAAAGCAGCTTTAGAATCTTTTACAGATAACGTAACTTCAGCTTTAAAAGGTGGAGATAAAGTTGCATTAGTTGGTTTTGGAACTTTTTCAGTTTCTCACAGAGCTGCAAGAAGTGGTAGAAACCCACAAACTGGTAAAACTATTCAGATTGCTGCAAAAAATGTAGCTAAGTTTAAAGCTGGAGCAGGATTAAGTGATGCTGTAAACTAGTTTTACTGCATAAATTATAATTAACTCTCTTTTTTAAAGAGAGTTTTTTTTTGCTAAATTTTATTTATATTTACTATATGCCTTATTTAGAACCTTTAAAAGGAAAATTATTAATAGCAGAGCCTTCTATCTTAACAGATAGCTCTTTTAATAGAGCTATTATATTAGTTACAGAACATACAGAAAATAATTCTGTAGGTTTTATATTAAATAGGCCATTAGATTTTGTTTTAAGCGATTTATTACCAGAAATAAACTCAGACTTTAAAATTTATCAAGGAGGCCCTGTAGAGCAAGATAACTTGTATTTTGTTCATAAGGTTCCTGAATTAATTCCAGATAGTATTGCTATAAGTGAAGGTGTTTTCTGGGGAGGCAATTTTAATTCTCTAAAAGAATTATTAAATAAAGATGAACTTTCTAAAAATGACATTAGATTTTTCTTGGGATATTCTGGATGGGGGAAAAATCAACTTAAAGAAGAACTAAGTGTCAACTCTTGGTTTATTTCAGAAAGCAATATTGATTCCATTTTCTCTGAAGAAAATGAATCTTTTTGGCGTAGAAAATTACTTGAAAAAGGTGGTGATTACAAATTATGGGCTAATGCTCCAAATGATGTAAATTTAAATTAACTAAGAAGTTACTTCTAATACTTTTAAACTTTTTCTCAACTTTTCAGAAAAATTAATTTCAAAACTTTTCTTTTTATAATTTGTTACAGCTTGAATACCCATAATAGCATTTGTTATAAAAACTTCATCAGCTTTTTGTATTTCAAAAGGAGATATAGATGTTTCTTCTAAAATATATTCTTTATTTTTCTGTATTAATTCAATAACTTTTTTCCTAACAATACCTTTAATACAACCTTCTTCTAATGCTGGAGTTTTTATTATATTATCTTTTAAAATAAAAATATTCCCATTACTAACCTCTACAACCCCTTTTCTTTCATTTATTAAAACACAGTTATCTAAATCATTTTCTTTGGCATAAATACTTGCAAGAGTATTTAACATCTTATTATTAGTTTTAACGGTAGATAGCATTCCAGAATAATTATAAAAATCTTTAAAAACATCTACTTTATAAGAGTCTCTTGTTTTATAAACAAAAGGTTTGGCTTCAATTAAATAATCAATATCATTAGTTTTAGGAGTATATAGACCACCATCTTTTCTATACACATTTAATCTAACTCTAAAGGTGTTTTCATTTTTTTGATTTGTTACAGTTTTTAAAATTTGCTCTTCTAAAAACTCTAATGTAAACTCCATAGGAATTTTCATTCTAAGCATTCTCATTGACGCCATTAACCTAAAATAGTGATCTTCCCAAAAAATAACTTTATTATTTGCTACTTTAATAGTTTCAAAAATTGAATCACCATACTTAAAACCCCTATTTTCTGATGAAATATTAATATTATCATCTTCAAATAATGCTCCGTTAAAATTAATCATCTATAAAAATTTAGAAATGCAAAATTACAGCTTTACAATAAATTAGCAATAAAAAAACTCAACCATTAGGTTGAGTTTAATAAATAATAATTGATACAATTTAAGCACCAATTGTATGTTTTAATTCATCTATTTGATTTTCCCAAAGTTGCTTTGCTTCATCAATTTCGTCTTCATCTTCCGCAAAATCTGTAATAATTAAAGAAACATCTTTAGTTAACGCATCAACTTGAATTTTAATTTCAAAAAAACTTTCATCATCTTCGCTCTCTACCCATTTAAAACGAACTCTTTCATCTGCCTTTTTTGTGATTAATTCTGCTACTTCTTCTGTACCATCCCAACTAAAAGTAAAAATTTTTCCTCTTGAATTTACTTTATCTGCAAACCATTCTTGCAGATTAGAAGGTGATGAAATATATTGATACAGCATATTTGGTGACGCATGTACAGGTATTTCTATTTCGTATTTTACTTTATCCATTTTATAAAAAGTTAGAGCGACAATATAGGTATTAATTTGAAGTAAAAAAAATTAAAACCTCTTCTTGCCAGTCTCCAAAATTCAATTATATTTGCATCCTCAAAGATGATGGCGAGGTAGCTCAGTTGGTTAGAGCGCAGGATTCATAACCCTGAGGTCGGCAG
>CAXBAC010000205.1:0-4930 GCA_963973485.1 uncultured Polaribacter sp.
CGAATGCATATTTTATACAATTGTTTACCAATGTTAGTTTACAGTTTAGTACTTTTTTAGATGAATTGAATTCAAATTTTCCACCAGACTTTAGAGCAACTTCTCTAAAAGAAGTATCCATTAAATTTAACTTAATAAATGCACCAAAAATTAAAGAATACCATTATTATTTTTCATTTGGAGTTGAAAATCATCCATTTGCTGCTCCTTTTATTGTGAATGAAAAACAAGTTTTAGATATTAAACGCATGCAAAAAGGGGCTAATTTGTTTCAAGGTGAACATTATTTTCATAAATATTGTACAAAACCTTCTGCAAATACTATTTTTAAAAGAACTATTGATAGTTGTGAAATTGTAGAAAATTCTATTTTAACAGCTAATTTTTTTCCTAAAAAATCTTATATATTAAAAGTTAAAGGAAAAGGCTTTTTACGTTATCAAATACGTTTGATGATGGCAACATTGTTTGAGTTAGGCAAAGGAAATCTATCATTAGAATATATTAAAGACTCTTTAAAAGAAACTAATGATAGACAATTTTTGAGAAATATTGCGCCTGGCTCTGGTTTACAACTCTATGCAATTGAATTAGAAAATTAGCTTTTAAATTGGCTTGCACAAAGGATTGAAGCATTTGTTTGAGCTCTTTTTGTCTTTACAAAAAAGCGAGTGCTGAAAGCCTGACCTGAAAGGTTGTGCCATAAAAAAAATCCACCTTAATGAAAAGATGGATTTTTTAAACTATTAAATTGTGAAATTATCCTTTGATAACTCCTCTTGAAATTACAATTTTCTGAATTTCTGAAGTTCCTTCATAAATCTGAGTAATTTTTGCATCACGCATTAAACGCTCTACATGGTATTCTTTAACGAAACCATTACCTCCATGAATTTGAACAGCCTCAACTGTTTGCTCCATAGCAACTTTAGATGCATATAATTTAGCCATTGCAGAAGCCATATCGTAATTTTCTTTACGGTCTTTTTGCCAAGCAGCTTTCATTACCAACATTCTAGCAGCTTCTATTTCTGTGTACATGTCTGCCAATTTAAAAGCAATGGCTTGATGATTACAGATTTCAGTTCCAAATGCTTTACGCTCTTTAGAGTATTTTAAGGCTAATTCATAAGCACCAGAAGCAATACCTAAAGCTTGAGCAGCAATACCAATTCTACCACCAGAAAGTGTTTTCATGGCAAACTTAAAGCCAAAGCCATCTTCGCCAATTCTATTTTCTTTAGGTACTTTTACATCGTTAAATTGTAAAGTATGTGTGTCTGAACCACGAATACCTAATTTATCTTCTTTTGGGCCAATATCAAAACCTTCCATGCCTTTTTCTACGATAAAAGCATTAATTCCTCTATGTCCTTTTTCTCTATCTGTTTGTGCAATTACTAAATATACATCAGATCTACCTCCATTAGTAATCCAGTTTTTAGTACCATTAATTACGTAATGATCACCTTTGTCTATTGCAGTAGTTGCTTGCGATGTTGCATCTGAACCTGCTTCTGGTTCAGACAAACAGAAAGCACCAATTTGCTCTCCAGTAGCTAATTTAGTTAAGTATTTTTCTTTTTGAGCTTCAGAGCCATAAGCTTCTAAACCATAACATACTAATGAATTGTTTACAGAAACCATTACTGAAGCAGAAGCATCAATTTTAGATAATTCTTCCATAACTAAAACGTAAGAAATGGTGTCCATTCCACTTCCTCCATATTTAGGATCTACCATAATTCCCATAAATCCTAAATCGCCCATTTTACGAACCAATTCTTGTGGAAATTCTTGCTTGTTATCTCTTTCAATAACACCAGGTAACAATTCAGTTTGCGCAAAATCTCTTGCTGCATCACGAATCATTAAATGCTCTTCTGTTAAACTAAAATCCATTGTATATCTTTTTGTTATATTGATAATTTTCGAGTGCAAAGATATCGTTTTCGTAACATATTTTCAACAGACTTTTAGTATTTTTACAGATATGATTATAAATGATGTTTATGCAATAGGAGTCATGTCTGGCACGTCTTTAGATGGTGTTGATTTGGTGTATGTAAGGTTTGATGCCACAAATTATGAAAACTTTAGCATTATTCATGCTCAGACAGTTGACTATGCTTTAGCATGGAAACAGCTGTTACAGAATTCCATTTTTAGTACCAAAGAAGCATTGGATAATTTAGATAAGGTATATGGGCAATTTTTAGGAGAAACTATCCAAAACTTTATACATAATCATAAAATAACAAACATTGATTTTATAGCTTCTCATGGGCATACCATTTTACATCAACCCAATAAAGGAATTACCTTACAAATAGGAAATGGAAAAGAAATTGCAAAAATTACGCAACAAAAAGTAGTTTGCGATTTTAGAACACAAGATGTAGCATTGGGTGGGCAAGGAGCGCCTTTGGTACCTATAGGAGATGAATTGCTTTTTGCTAAGTATGATTTTTGCCTGAATTTAGGTGGGTTTTCTAATGTTTCGTTTAAAGAAGGTACACAAAGAATAGCTTTTGATATTTGCCCAGTAAACATTGTGCTAAATCATTATGCCAACAAAATAGATTTGCCTTATGATGCAGCAGGAAAGATAGCTGCTCAAGGAACTGTAAATCATCAATTGTTAGAACAATTAAACAGTTTGGCCTTTTATCAAACAAAACCTCCAAAATCTTTAGGGTTAGAGTGGGTGCAAGCCCATGTTTTTCCTTTGCTAGATGAAGTAGAAAATGATATTCCAAGTGTGCTCAGTACCTTTGTAGAGCATATTGCCATTCAAATTAGTAAAATCATTTTTAATAACGATTCAGTTTTGGTAACAGGAGGAGGGGTTTTTAACACTTATTTAATGCAAAGAATTCAGTTTTATGCCTCCAATCAAATTGATATGGTAGATAAGGAACTCATCAACTTTAAAGAAGCTTTGGTGTTTGCTTTTTTAGGACTTTTAAAATTAGAAAACAAAATCAATTGTTTACAATCTGTTACAGGGGCTCGTAAAAATCATTCCTCAGGCATTATTATTTGTCCGTAATTTTGGTATTTCTTTTCAAATAAATATTTTAGCAATTGTTTTTTTTACAGTAAGTTTGTAAGGAAGAGACTGTAATTTAATAATTCTAAAAAAAAGTTTACAACATGAATCAACTTTAACTCCTCTAATTCACCTTTTTACCTAAAATTGCATTAGAAAAATACTTACAAAGTTGCCAACTCATCAACATATAAAAATGAAAGAATTATTAAAAAAATACGAAAATAAAGCACCAGAAATAATTTTTAACTGGAAAGATTCAGAAACTGAAGCAGAAGGTTGGACAGTAATTAACTCCTTAAGAGGTGGTGCAGCAGGTGGTGGAACTAGAATGCGTAAGGGTTTAGATGTAAACGAAGTCCTTTCTTTGGCTAAAACCATGGAAGTAAAATTTACTGTTTCTGGGCCAGCCATTGGAGGTGCAAAATCGGGTATAAATTTCGATCCACATGACATTCGTAAAAAAGGCGTTTTAGAACGCTGGTACAAAGCTGTAGCACCCTTATTAAAAAGTTATTATGGTACTGGAGGCGATTTAAATGTAGATGAAATTCACGAAGTAATCCCTATTACAGAAGAAAGTGGCGTTTGGCACCCTCAAGAAGGCGTTTTTAACGGGCACTTTAAACCAACAGAAGCAGATAAAATCAATAGAATTGGGCAATTAAGACTTGGGGTAATTAAGGTGATAGAAAGCAAAAGCTTATCTCCAGCTGTTTCTAGAAAATATACAGTTGCAGACATGATTACTGGTTTTGGAGTTGCAGAAGCTGTGCGTCATTATTATGATATTTATGGAGGTTCTGTAAAAGGAAAACGAGCAGTAGTACAAGGATTTGGAAATGTTGGTTCTGCAGCAGCCTATTATTTAGCAGAAATGGGCGCTAAAGTTGTAGGTATTATAGATAGAGATGGAGGCGTAATTAACGAAGAAGGCTTTTCTTTTGATGAAATTAAACAACTCTTTTTACATAAAGATGGCAATACTTTAGTGGCAGAAAACATGATGCCTTTTGCAGAAATCAATGAGAAAATATGGCATTTGCCTTGCGAAATTTTTGCACCTTGTGCAGCATCAAGATTAATACAGCAAGAGCAAATTAATGCTATGATAGCTTCTGGTTTAGAGGTGGTTTCTTGTGGAGCAAACGTACCTTTTGCAGACAAAGAAATTTTCTTTGGTCCAATTATGGAAGATACTGATAAGAAAGTCAGTTTAATTCCAGATTTTATTTCCAATTGTGGAATGGCAAGAGTCTTTGCTTATTTTATGGAAAGAAAAGTAGAAATGACAGACGAAGCTATTTTTAACGATACTTCAGAAATCATTAAAAATGCTTTAGAAAAAACGTATCAGAAGAATCCGTATAAAACAAAAATTAGTGAAACAGCGTTTGAAATAGCGTTAGAACAATTGATATAAATTAAATTTTACACATGGAGTCAATAATTATTATAGTATTTGTATTAGGTTACTTAGCCATTACATTAGAGCACAATATTAAATTAGACAAGCTTATACCAGCATTAGTAATGATGGCAGTTTGTTGGGCAGTAGTAGCCTTAGGCGTAGACAGCTTTTCTAATTGGTTCGATTCTAGTAACCATGCCTTGGTAGATAATTTTGCAGGCATGCTGCATGATGATAAAATGCATTTGGTAGAAGAAACCTTATTGCATCACTTAGGTAAAACCGCAGAAATTTTAGTCTTCCTTTTAGGGGCCATGACTATTGTAGAAATTATTGATTATTTCGATGGTTTTTCTACTATAAAAAACTATGTAAACTTTAAAAGTAAGAAAAAGTTACTATGGATGTTTTCTATACTAGCCTTTATTTTATCAGCAATTATAGATAACCTTACAGCAACTATTGTA
>CAXBAC010000206.1:0-4927 GCA_963973485.1 uncultured Polaribacter sp.
ACGCTAAGCCAAAGCAACAAAGCATACAGAAACAAGTTGTGCATAATTAAAAACAAGCTATGAGAATAATAATTTTAGGTCTGATATTAATTTCAAATATTGGATTTTCACAAAATAACCTGACTGAATTAAAGTTTGACACAAAGTATTTTAATGCAGTTGATAAATGGGTTGCCTTTCCAAAAAAAGATACAGATTCCACTTATGCTTATGGATTTATTTATTTGGATAATCAAGCAGGTTTCACCTTTAATTACGAAACTAAATTTCAAATAAGAGAGCAAGAATTAATAAACATCAAACGAGATTCGACTGTTGGATTTATGAAATATCGACTCGAACCAAATACAAGTTTGGTTTCTATTTTGAACAAAAATCAAGTTTCTGCGTTAAATTTACCTAAAGAACCTGAGTGGTTATCTGTTTATAAAGAAGGTTCCGACCAAGTAGATTATTTAAAACAAGAAGGCTATCACTTTAACCACGTTGGTGCTTGTGAATTAGCTCTAAAACCTTTATTAAAGGCTTATAAAATCGAACCTCATTTTGACGGACTTGAATTTGAATTAGCATTTGCCTTCAATCATTTGGGACAATTCGAAAAAGCAATTCCTATTTTGGAAAAAGCAATTGAGAATAATCCTAAAAATTATTACTTTTTCAGAGAGTTGGGCTATTCCTATTTAGGTTTAAGTAAAGTGGAAGATGCCGAAAAAACATATAGAAAAGGAATTAAAAAGTCAGACAACAACTTTGAAAAAAGTGAAATGTCAGTTAATATGGCTCAAGCTTATTTCAAACTCAAAAATAAAAAGAAATTTGATGAATGGGCTGAATTGACAAGAAAATACTCAACAAAAGACAAAAGATACTTGCAGTACATCGAACAATTTGAAAAGAACTGGAATAAAAAATAACTATGTACAACACCATATAAAATTAATTGCTAGTAAAAGCCAGTTTACGAAAGTCTTCGCGGATTTTCTATTTGTGATTTATTTGCTAACTTTAGTTCGAAAAATAGTAACTATTTTTATAAAAAATATAAAGTGCTACGTCAACAAAAAAATAATATGAGAACTAAACGATAATAAATATTACCAAATAGATATTAAAAATATTAACAATTAACCACATTAACATGAAACAACACTTCCTATTAATAAGCATTCTATTTTCTTTTTTATTTAGTTCGATAAGTAGCGCTCAAAATAAAGCACTCCAGTTAGAAGATTATAGCAAATGGAGCAGAATTGTATCTTCAAAAATTTCTCCTAATGGAGAATGGTTTACCTATGGCTTAAGACCCAATGGAGGTGATGATACATTATTTGTTAAAAAAACAACTGAAAAAGTAGCAGAATTTACTTTTCGTATACCTTATGCAAACTCTCCTACATTTTCTAATAATAGCAAATGGGTAGCATACCTTATATCACCATCAGAAAAAGCTGCTAAAAAACTAAAAAAATCAAAGAAAAAAGCATTTAAAACTGCTGAGTTACGAAACCTTATCACAGGTGATTCTATTCAATTTAAAAGAGCAAAATCCATGCTATTTTCTGAAGATGGAAACTACTTTGCGATTTCTCTTGAAAAACCTGAAAGTGATAAATCAAAACACAAAGGGCAAGATTTGGTAGTTGTAAATTTATCAACGTTAACAACCTTAAACTTTGGGAATGTTAACGAATTTAAATTCAACAAAAACTCTAGTCACTTAGCATACACCATAGACGCAGCTGAAATGGTTGGAAATGGTTTATACGTTTATGATCTTACCAAAAATAAACTCCATAATATAGATAGCGATAGAAAAACATATAGTAGTCTTGTTTGGGATGATATGAACGTACTTAAAAAAGATTGGAGCAAAACAGGAACTCAAATAGCAGTACTGAAAGGAAAAAAAGCAGATACTTTAGCCCAGAGAGACAATATAATTGTACTTGCTTCTAATGTGCATCTAAATCCAACAAAAAGTGTTTTTAATGCTAATACAGCAAGCAACTTTCCTAAAAACTTTGTTATTAGTGAAAAAGGACGCTTACAATTTAGCAATGATGGCAGTTTTGTTTTGTTTGGTATAAAAGAACAAGAGAAAAAAATAAAGATGTCTAAAGATACCATTGCTAATCTTGATGTATTTCATTGGAATGATGAAACTATTAATTCTGTTCAGAGAATTAGAGCCAACGAAAACCGAAACTTTACCTATTGGGCATCATACCAATTTAAAAATAATGTTTTTACAAGACTTACGGATGATAGTATGCGAAATTTATTATTCTCGAGAAACGCTGATTATTGGGTAGGTATCAACCCAAAACCTTATATTAATGATGTAAACTGGGGAGTATCTCCTGCAGATTTGTATCGTGTTAATTTAAAAACGGGTAAAAGAGATGTTATGATGAAACTAGTAAAAAGACCTCTTGGGTATTCTCCAGAAGGAAGTTACTACGCAGTTCAAAAAAATGCTGCGATTCATATTATAGATTTAGCAACAAACAAACTAACGAACATCTCTAAATCTGCTAACGTCAATTTTATGAACCTAGAGCATCCATATCCTCATGAAAAACCACCATATGGTTTGGCAGGATGGACAAAAGATGGTACTTCTATTATCTTAAATCATAAATACGATTTATGGTCATTAAAATTAGACGGTTCTGCAGCTAAGAATATCACAAAAGGAATTGGCAACAAAGAAGAAATACGTTTTAGATATCAAAAATTGAATGTTAACGATCCATATATAGATACAAACGAACCATTACTTTTAAATGCGTATGGCGAATGGACAAAAAAGGCTGGCTTTTATGAGTTAAAAATTGGTGAAAAACCAAAGCCATTAATCTACGATGATTACGCATTTACCAGAATTATGAAAGCTGAGCAGTCTGATAACGTTGTTTTTACTAGAGAGTCTTTTGTAGAATTTCCAGATTACCATTTTAGTAACCTTTCATTTAAAAAACCAAAAAGATTAACTGATGCTAATCCTCAACAAAAAGAATACAAATGGGGTACTAAAGTATTAGTAGATTATACCAACAGTAAAGGAGATAAGTTGCAAGGTACACTTACGCTTCCACCAGATTATGAAAAAGGAAAGAAATATCCTATGATAGTGTATTTCTACGAAAAAATGTCTGATAGGCATCATCGTTATTACATGCCTAGCTATGATGATAGACCACATGGTTCTACCTATGCTAGTAATGGCTATTTATTCTTTCAACCAGATAATGTTTATGAAGTAGGAAAACCAGGCACAAGTGCTTTAGATTGTATTACATCTGCAACTCAAAAAGTAATTGATTTAGGTTATGCAGACCCCAAAAAAATTGGATTACAAGGGCATAGTTGGGGAGGTTATCAATCATCATTCATTCTCACACAAACAGATATGTTTAGCTGTGTAGTAACTGGTGCACCACCAACAGACCTTGAAAGTTTTTACAATAACATTTATGGTAACTCAGGAACAAACCATACAGGTATTATGGAAATTGGCCAAGTTAGAATGGGAAGAGGAGTAACCCCCTGGACTCATAGAGAAATCTATCAACGAGAAAATCCAATGTTTCATGCTAAAAACATTAAAGTTCCTTTTATGATATTACATGGTACTGCTGATGGTGCTGTAGATTGGACACAAGGTCTCGAATTTTATAATGCAGCAAGAAGATTAGGGAAAGAAGTTATTTTCTTGTCTTATCCAGGAGAACCTCATCATTTAAGAAGAGAGGCCAATCAAAAAGATTTTCAGATTAGAATGAAACAATATTTTGATCACTATTTAATGGATAAAAAAGCACCTAAATGGATGACTGATGGTATACCACACCTTAAAAAAATGTACAGCAAAGCAAAATAAAAAGATATTATAATGAATTAGAGTGTCAATTAATTTCAAGAAAAAAATACTAGTTAAGCCGTATAAAAACAAAACAAATTAATACGATTTCATAAAAAAAATCGACAATAATAATTGTCGATTTTTTTATGCTTTTTCGTTTCTTTGCACTTCTTAATGAAAATACAACGCATCACATATTTATCCTTAGGTACAAACCAAGGAAACAAGCTAGAAAACCTACAAAAAGCAATAGATAACATTGCTCAAAAAGCTGGTGCTATACTTAAAGTTTCTAGTATTTATAAAACAAAATCGTGGGGTTTTGATGGCGATGATTTCTACAATGCTTGCCTAAAAGTTTCTACCTATCATCCACCAGAAAAATTAATGCAAATTCTTTTAAATATTGAAAAGGATTTGGGAAGAGTAAGAAATAGTACGAACACTTATGTGAATAGAAATATGGATATTGATATTTTATTGTTTGATGATGAAATTATCTTTTCTAAAACACTAATCGTACCACATTCAAAAATGTTAGAACGTAAATTTGTAATGGTGCCATTAGCTGAAATTGCAGGAAATAGCATGCATCCTATTGCAAAAAAACCAATTTCTTTTTGCCTTCAAAACTGTAATGACACTACTGATATTACATTAGTTGATGAACAATTGGTAAGACCCATTCCAATATCAGAAAAATACAATTACATTGCTATAGAAGGTAACATTGGTGCAGGAAAAACATCGTTGTCTAAAATGATGTCTGATGAATTTAATGCTAAAATTATTTTAGAGCGTTTTGCAGACAATCCTTTTTTACCAAAATTTTACGAGGATAAAGAGCGTTTTGCTTTTCCTTTAGAAATGAGTTTTTTGGCAGACAGATATCAACAATTATCAGATGATTTAGCTCAATTAGATTTGTTTAGAAACTTTGTGGTATCTGATTATTACATCTTTAAATCTTTAATATTTGCGCAAATCACCTTGCAAAAAGAGGAGTATGTATTGTATAGAAAGATGTTTGATATTATGTACAAAGAAATTACGAAGCCA
>CAXBAC010000207.1:0-4920 GCA_963973485.1 uncultured Polaribacter sp.
CTTATCAATCTGTTTCTGGAACTGGAGTAAAAGCAGTTCAGCAATTAGATAATGAAGAAGCTGGTGTTGATGGAGAAATGGCTTATCCTCATAAAATTGGCAGAAATGCTTTACCACATTGTGATATTTTCTTAGAAAACGGCTACACAAAAGAGGAAATGAAATTGGTAAAAGAGCCTAAGAAAATTTTAAGAGACGATTCTTTTTCAGTAACTGCTACTGCTGTTCGTATTCCAACTGCTGGTGGGCACTCAGAGGCCGTAAATGTGCAATTTGAAAATGATTTTGATTTGACAGAAGTGCGTCAATTATTAAGTGATTTTCCTGGAGTTGTTGTTCAAGATGATTTAGAAAACAATATTTATCCAATGCCAATAAATGCGCATGACAAAGATGAAGTTTTTGTTGGACGAATTCGAAGAGATGAATCTCAAGAAAATACCTTAAATTTGTGGATTGTTGCAGATAACTTAAGAAAAGGTGCTGCAACAAATACAGTTCAAATAGCTGAATATTTAATTGCAAATCGTTTAGTTTAAATACATATATGGCAGATTTTCACAAAGTACACATACAAGAAGTTACACAAGAAACCGCAAATGCGGTTTCTGTGTTATTTGATATTCCAAATAACTTACAACAAGATTTTAATTTTAATGCTGGGCAATACATCACCTTACAAACTAATATTAAAGGTGAAGAAGTTCGTAGAGCATACTCAATTTGTTCTACTCCAAAAAGTGGTGCTATTAGAGTAGCAATAAAAGCCGTAGAAAATGGTACGTTTTCTCAATATGCAACATCAGACTTAAAAGCTGGTGATGAAATAGAAATTGCAGCTCCAGAAGGTAGATTTGAATTGATTCCTGAACCAAACAAAAACTATATTGCTTTTGCTGCAGGCTCTGGAATTACTCCAATTTTATCTATGTTGAAAACGGTTTTAGAAGATGAAGCGAGTACTACTTTTACGTTAGTTTACGGAAACAGAACTGCTGCAGATACTATTTTTTATGATGAGCTAAATGCTTTAAAAGAGCAGTATCCAAATCAGTTTAAACTGCATTATATCTTTAGTAGAGAAGACGTTAAAAACCAATTAAGGGGTAGAATTGACAAAAGTGTTACCAACTACTTTGTAAAAAACATGTACAAAGAAACCACTTTTGATGCTGCTTTTTTATGTGGACCTGAAGAAATGATTAATGAGGTTACAAACACTTTAAAAACGAATAATTTCACGAAAGAAAATATTCATTTTGAACTGTTTACTGTTTCTGTAGATGAAGAAGCTGCAGCTGAAGTTAAAGAAGGTACCATAGAAATTACAATAATGTTAGATGATGAAGAAACCACTTTTAACATGCAGCAAACAGATGATATTTTAGCAGCTGCTTTACGTAATGATTTAGATCCACCTTATTCTTGTCAAGGAGGCGTTTGTAGTTCTTGTTTAGCAAAAGTTACCAAAGGAAAAGCGGTTATGGTTAAAAACACCATTTTAACTGATGGTGAAGTTGAAGAAGGGTTTATTTTAACGTGTCAAGCACACCCAACAACACCAACTATTGCCATTGATTTTGATGACGTATAAAATCCTTATTTTTGCAAAATATGGATATTTACGATTTTAAAAACGCGCTACTAATTGGCTTTTTCATGTCTTTCATGATAGGGCCTGTTTTTTTTATGCTTATTAAAACAAGTATTTTAAAAGGTGCAAAAGCTGCAATTGCATTTGACTTAGGAGTAATTTTAGGAGATGTTGCTTTTATTTTAATCGCTTATTATGGAAGTAGGTCTTTATTAGAAAAAATAAAAGACGACCCTCGCTTATTTTATATTGGTGGCTTAGTCTTAATTATATATGGTTTAATCACCTATTTTGATAAAGAAAATAAGAAACAAGCCATTGAATCTGCAGAAAGTATAGAGGTGCCAATTGTAGAGAATAATTATATAAAATTATTTTTTAAAGGATTCTTTTTAAACTTCATTAATATTGGAGTGCTAGCTTTTTGGCTAGGTACTGTTTTGGTTATTGGACCAGCTTTAAAAATGGATCAAACTGCTATTTTTTGGTATTTTGCTACTATTATTGTGGGGTATTTTATTACAGATTTAGGTAAAATATTTTTAGCAAAACAACTAAAATCTAAAATGACACCAAATGTAATCTACAAGGTCAAAAAAATTATGGGTATCATTTTAATAGTTTGTGGAGTGTATTTAATGCTGATGGGTTTTATCCCTAAAGAAAAAATAAATGAATATATTGGCTTAATTTAAGCACAAAAAAAAGTGAGGTTTTTAGCCTCACTTTTTTTATACATATTTGTTAGTTTTGTTTAATCAACAATAAATGAATTGTTTGATTCATTTATATCTGCCATTAAATTTTCGGCATCAATAGCAACAGATTTTACAGCTTTAGAAGTTGTGAAAGTATAGGTTGGGTGTGCCCAAGCCCAATCTTCTATAACAGTTGCATTTGTTGGTTTTGCGCCTCTCATAATTCGTAAAGGAATATTAAAACTTTCTTTAGTACCATCTGTATACGTAACCTCTAAATCAATAGGCATTGGCATTTGACCAATTCTTTCTAAAGTGATTTGTTTACCATCAACAGCTTTATCTCCATAATCTATGGTATGTAAAGTTTGTGTCCATTCGTTTAAATACCAATCTAAATGAATTCCAGAAACCTTTTCCATAGAACGCTTTACGTCATTTGGAGTTGGGTGCTTAAAGCTAAAATCGTTAAAATATTTTTTAAGGCCTGTTGGTATTGTATCTGTCTGCATGTGTTGTTAATACTTCTTCAGCTCCAGAACTTACCATAAAATTGTAACCTCTGTAAGGCCCAGCATTTGGATTTTTAGATCCTCTATTCATTATTTCGTTTGATGCTTTACTAGAAATGTAAGAGGTAAACCCTTCATCCATCCAAGGATGTAAACTTTCATTTGAAGCTAATAAAAATTGAAACCATGTATGTGCCATTTCATGAGCTGTAACACCAAATAAACTTCCGAATTTACGTTTTCCTGTAATTTAAGTAGACATTGCATACTCCATACCTCCATCTCCACCTTGAATAACAGAGTATTGTTTATAAGGATATTTTCCAATATTTTCTGAAAAATATGCCATTAACTCAGCTGTTTTTGGCTGTAATTTTTTCCAGTTTTCTAAATATTCTGCATCTAAATTTTTCTTGTAAAAGAAGTGTAATGTTGGTCCATTTGGCATTTCTAACATATCGTGATTATACTCTGGATCTGCTGCCCACATAAAATCGTGCACATTTGGTGCTTTAAAATGCCATGTAAGTTTTTCTCCAGAAGGAATATTCAATGGTAAACTTTTATCTGCATAATTGTGCCCAACTTCTTGAGGATTTTGTAAATATCCTGTACCACCAATAACATAATCTTTATCAATATGAATGGTAACATCAAAATCTCCCCAAACACCATGAAATTCTCTTGCTATATAAGGTGGAGTATGCCATCCTTGAAAATCGTACTCTGCCATTTTAGGATACCATTGAGCCATTGACAATGCAATATCTTCTTTACTATCTCTTCCTGATCTACGAATTTGTAGTGGAACTTGCGCATCAAAAAGCATATCAAAAGTTACGCTTTCTCCTGGTTGAATAGGAGAATTTAACTGTACTTCTAAAATTGTACCTACTGTTTCATAAGAAACTGCAGATCCATTTTGCTTTAAAGAATTTACTTTTATATACCCAATTTCATCTTCATTTAATTTGCTAATTCTGTCTCTAACTCGTCCATCTGGATCTTTAATGTTTAAAGAACGTACATCCATTTGAGAACCTGGTTGAAATGCGTTAAAATATAAATGATAGAAAACACGATCTAATGCATCTGGAGAATTGTTGGTATACACTAACTTTTGTATTCCTTTATATTGGTGTTTTTCTGCATCAACATCAATATCCATAGTATAATCTACATGCTGTTGCCAGTAGCCATTTGCATGTGATTGCATTTGTTGATTCGCGTTGTTTTTATTTGCTGATTGTGCTGTGTCTTTGGTTTGCGCACAAGAAATGAATAATGCAAAAGAAAGCATTACAAAAAGTGTTTTTTTCATTTTGGTGTTTTTAATTTGATATAAAAATAGTAAAATCTTATGATTTTTGGTTGGTTATTTTTTGTTGGATAAATAATCTGCTAAAACTAAGGCATTGTAAGCATTTACAATTCTTCCAGAAACAGACAGTTCTGAAAATGGAATTTTTGTTCCTTCTGGATTTTCTTCTGTTTGCGAACCTGGTTTAATAACTTCAAAGTTGATTTTTACTCCAGAATTCATCAAAATATATTTTACTTCTTTGGCTGATAAGTTTGGATAATATCCTCTAATTAATGCTGCAACTCCTGAAGTTGAAGGTGCTGCCATTGATGTACCACTTAAAGCTTCGTATTTATTTTCTGGTATAGGTGCATAAATATCTACTCCTGGCGCAAAAATATCAACGTTGATTTTTCCGTAATTAGAAAAATTGGCTGGTAAATTTTCATCATAATGCAAACTGCTTGCTCCAATTGTTAATACGTTGTCTGCAAATTCTGTGAGCATGTCTTTAGAATCTGAAGGATAAGAAGCTCTTTCATCTATATTTTTACCATCATTTCCTGCTGCATTTACTATTAAAACATCATTATCTGCTGCATATTTAATAGCATCAAAGACCCATTCTTTATTTGGTGAAAATCGTTTTCCAAAACTGGTATTGATAATTTTTGCTCCATTATCTACTGCATATTTTATACCTAAAGCTACATCTTTATCATGCTCATCTGCTTCTGGAACAATTCTAACTGCCATAATTTTTACGTTATTGGCAACACCAACTGCTCCTAATTTATTAGTTCTGTTTGCTGC
>CAXBAC010000208.1:0-4917 GCA_963973485.1 uncultured Polaribacter sp.
ACTTCCCAAATGGGTTACAACTTTTAATATTTATATTAAATTGTTAAAAATATTATATGCAGCAAACAACAAATACCATTTTAATGATTCGTCCTGTAAGTTTTAGGATGAATGAACAAACAGCAGTGAATAATTATTATCAAGAAGAAATCGACTTGAAGAATGCTGAAATTAATGCAAAAGCACAATTAGAATTTGATGATTATGTAACTAAATTAGAAGCTATTGGAGTAAATGTGGTTGTGGTTTCTGATACGTTAGAAAGTGACACACCAGATTCATTATTCCCAAATAATTGGGTTTCTTTTCATGCAAATGGTAATGTAGCAATTTATCCAATGTTTGCAGAAAATAGAAGATTAGAAAGAAGAGAAGATATTTTAGAAGAATTAGAAAAAAGAGGTTTTTTAATTGAAAATATAATAGATTACACTTCTGCAGAAGAACAAAATATTTTCTTAGAAGGTACTGGAAGTATGATTTTAGATAGAGAAAATAAAAAAGCATACTGTGCCCTTTCTCCTAGAGCAGATGAAGAATTATTTATTGAGTTTTGCGAAGATTTTGATTATGCTCCTGTAATATTTACAGCCAATCAAACCGTAAATGGTAATAGAGAAGCTATCTATCATACAAACGTTATGATGTGTATTGCAGATACTTTTGCTGTGGTTTGTTTAGCTTCTATAGATGATAAAAAAGAACGTAAGAATCTTTTAAAACACTTAAAAGAAGATAATAAAGAAGTTATAGATATTACAGAAAAACAAGTCAATAACTTTGCAGGTAATATGTTACAAGTAAGAGGAAAAGATGATGAGCGTTTTTTAATTATGAGTCAATCTGCGTTTGATATTTTAACAGAAAGCCAAGTAAATCGTATTACAAAACATTGTAAAACTATTTCTAGTGATTTAACAACCATAGAAACTTGTGGAGGTGGAAGTGCAAGATGTATGATGGCTGAAGTTTTTTTACCTAAAGGTTAACCTTACTTTTTTTAATGACATTACTGCTATTAGCATTTGCGCCTGTACTTGTAATTTTGATTTACATTTATGTAAAAGATAAATTTGAAAAAGAGCCAATAGGGTTCTTAATAAAAAATTTTTTATTAGGTGCTGTAGTTAGTATTTTAATTACAATAGTGCTAAGTTTTACTGCAAATTTAATCTACCCAATTACTAATCCAGAAAGTATAGTTCAACAGTTTGTAAAAGCATTTTTTATTGTTGCATTAGTAGAGGAATTTTCTAAGTATATTATTGTAAAATACTATTCTCAAGTCAATGCAGAATTTAATGAGCCTTTTGATGGTATCGTTTACGCAGTTGTAATTTCTATGGGGTTTGCAGCTGTAGAAAATGTATTGTATGTTTTTCAATTTGGAATATCAACAGGAGTCTTGAGGGCTTTTACTGCAGTGCCAGCTCACGCAACTTTTGGAATTTTAATGGGCTATTTTATGGGAAAAGCAAAGTTTACAAATCAACGTATAAAATATAACTTATTAGGTTTGTTAACGGCTACTCTTTTTCATGGAGCTTACGATTTTTTTCTATTTCTAAACTTTATTCCAGGTATTGCAGTAGGTGCATTTGTTTCTTTAGTTATTGGAATTATACTATCTCGTAAAGCCATTAAAAAACATCAGTTCAATTCACACTTTAAAGCTTGATTACTTTTTTAATTAATACCTTATTATTTGTAAAAGTTGCCTTGATAATATAAATTCCTTTTGAGTACTTAGAGATATCTATTTTATTGTTTTGGGTTATAGTAGTGAATACTTTTTTGCCAAGTGTATTAAATATTTCTATAGATGTTATTTGAGCATTGCTTTGAATTGATATATATTCTGATGCAGGATTTGGAGCTATTTTAAATTCAATAAAATTGCTTTTTATTGTACTTAATGTTTTAGTTCTGTCGTCTTGAAATTCATACAATTTTGGAGACAGATTAATTCCGAATTGATTTACTTTTTCTCTTGATAAATATAGTTTACCATCATCAAAAAATGTAATGGCTTCTACTTGGCTAAACAAATCCATTTCTGTAGTTAAGTTATATTTACTAAAACCATCATTAAAAACATTATCACTTAAAGATGAATTGTAAGGAATAAATATTAAAAAAGGTACAAAATTCACGTTACTCCCACATAGCATAATACTATTGTTGCTAAATGTAGCTCCTGTAATTGCTCCTTCAACGTTAGCTGTACTCACTTTTTCAGCACTGTAAGTACCTTTAGTTTTTGGTATTTTGTAAACATTGGTTTTATAGTCAACCCAATTTTTTGTAAAAATAAATAAAGAATCATCAACTGAAATTAACGCTTCAGCATCAAAATTATTAGCATTTGGCCTATTAGAAAAATCTGTTTGGTCTTCATAACTAAAGGCAATAATTTCAGCATTAATAACATCACTATTTAAGTAATCTGATTTTAGGATTTTAAGAATTTTTAAATCTGTTCTGTTTCCATTATTGTTGCCAATATCAGCTATATAAATGTAATTTTCATCTTGAGTAATATCTTCCCAGTCTGTGTTTGTTACATTGTTAATAGTTATCGTTCTTAATATGTTACCATTTACACTGTCTAATTCATACAAATTTGCAGCATTTTCACTATCATTATGTGTAATAATTTTACCATTAAAAAACAATAAACCAGAAGTTTCCTTCACTTCATCTGGTAAAATAAATTTTTCTTTAAAGTTTGATACTTGACTAAATACAAAACAATTGGTCAATACAAAAAATAAGAAAAAAGTACTTTTTTTTAACATATTTACTGTTTTAATGCTTCATCAATAATTTTACCAGTAGAAGAATTAGGGGCTTCTATTTCTAATAAATTAGCAATTGTAGGTGCAATGTCTATAATTTCATAACGTTTTTTAGACACACCTTTTTCTATACCATTACCATAAAATAACATAGGTATATGTGTATCATAAGAATAGCCAGAACCATGAGAAGTTCCTGTTTTACCTCCTGTTAAAGTTGCAGGATAAGGTACAATCATAACATCTCCAGATAATTTTTGGTTATAGCCATTTTGAAGTGAGTTCATAATACCATCTGCAAAACTCCCTGATTGCAATGTTTTTGCTGTAACAGCTTTGTAAACCCCTTCTAAATTTATAAGTTCTTCAACTAATTTATTAGCTACATCTGTTGTTGTAAAACCTAACTTTTCAATATTTTCTTTATTGAAAAAGAGTTGATAATTAGAGATATTTTCAACCAAATCTGTTGCATTAAAATATTTTTTTGTGATAGCTTTTACTGCATCTCTAAACTCACGTGTTTTAAAATAGTGAGCAGGTATTTTTAGTGATTGCAAATAGCTTGGCACATGAACAGCAGCATGATCTGCAGTTAAAAACAACGTATAATTGCCTTGACCAATATTTGAATCTAAAAATTTGAAAAAGTCTGCTAAATCTCTGTCTAACTTTAAATAAGTGTCTTCTAGTTCTATTGAAGCTGGTCCATATTTATGACCTACGTAATCTGTAGATGAAAAACTAACCGCTAAAAAATCTGTATAATCAGATTTTCCTAGATTTTCTCCAATTATAGCTGCCTTTGCAAAATCTACAGTAATTGTATTACCTTTTGGGATAGTTTTTAGTATGCTGTATTTTCCATTTTTTTCCATTAAGTTAGGAATATCATGAGGAAAAGTAGGCGTTGTTTCACCTTTAAACAAACCTTCAAAAGCATTATTATCAGAAATACTTGCAGTATAAGTATTAATGTCATAAAGTGTATTCCAAGGTTTACTTAAATATTCATCAGTTTTTTTAGAATTGTTAAATTCTCCAACCCATTTTGGTAACTCGTTCATATAATAAGAACTCGTAATCCATTGCCCTTTTTTACCACCATCAAACCAATATGCAGCATTGGCTGTATGTCCAGCAGGTAAAATTGCAGATCTATCTTTTATGGCTATTCCAATTGTTTTTCCTTTAGAAACTTGATGTAATTTCAATTGGTCTGTTAGTGTTGTTGTAAACATTCTATTTGGTGATTTTTTGCCACCTTTTCCACTGTTTCCAACTGTATTATAATTATCATCATCAACACAATAAATCGTTTTTTTTAAGTATTTATCATACCAATTGTTTGATATTATTCCATGGTTATTTGGAGTGGTTCCTGTATAAATTGATGCATGACCAACTGCAGTATATGTTGGTATTAAATTATAATGAGCATTTTCTACAGAAAATCCATCATTTAAAAACCTTTTAAAACCATCATCTTGAAATCTATTTGAAAATCGAGTCAAGTAATCATACCTCATTTGATCTACAACAATTCCAACCACTAATTTTGGTTTAGTATTCTTTTTTGCAATCTTATTACATGAAAAAAGGGTAAGTATGCAAATGGTAAAAAAAATAGATCTTTTCATAAAATTTATTGTTTGAAAGTAAAGCAAAAATAATTATTTTTATTTTGAATACCCTATTTATATATTGTCTTAATGTTATTTCTTAATTTAGCTTAAAATTTAATCTATGAACTACATAGAACATGTTGGTAAATATTATGTAATGCTTACTCAGGTTTTTAAAAGACCTCAAAAAGGTAGGGTTTTTTACGATGCTTTAATAAAAGAAATAGAAGAATTGGGTGTAAAATCTATGGGGATTATTATGTTTATTTCCTTTTTTATTGGAGGTGTTATTGCCTTACAAACAGCATTAAATTTAGATAGTGCTTTTATACCAAAATCTTTAATTGGTTTTGCTGCAAAAAGATCAATTATTTTAGAATTTGCTCCAACTTTTTGTTCAATTATTTTGGCAGGTAAAGTAGGTTCATACATCACATCAAGCATTGGTACAATGAGGGTTACAGAACAAATTGATGCACTTGAAGTAATGGGTA
>CAXBAC010000209.1:0-4904 GCA_963973485.1 uncultured Polaribacter sp.
AATGAAAGCAAAAGGAAGCTAACTCTTTTTATATATTTTTTCATTTTAAATATTTTAAATTTTGTTTTACTATAAGTTTATAGGAATTAATATATAACGTCCTGTTAAATCATTAAACCAAACATCATAATCATCTTCTACAATAACAGGTATTGCGTCTCCACCAGAAGTGGCAACTCCAGAAAAAGAAGAAGAACTTCCCCAGTTTGCTCCACCATCTGTAACAAAGAAACTTCTCCAGGAGTTAATCTTACACTACTAGCATACCATAAATGTCCATCAAAAGATAATTGATTCATAGTGACATTTGCAGTACTTGACCCTTGTAATGTTAATGAATTTGGGCTTGTAATACCTGTTTCATCAAAATTTTCAAAAGAAAAAGTATTGGTTGCAAAGTTTATTTTAAACGTATAAAAACCTTCTGGTATTCCATTTCCTCCAGCATAAGGAAAACGCTCTGGATCTGATCCACTTCCAAGGTTTGCACCTACTTCTCCAGAGGATGTTCCATCAGGATTTCTAGACGCATTGTCTGTACCATATTGTGGTTGCCATAATCCTTTAGTTGATAAAACTTTAAAATGACCATTATCTGCAAACTTACCTGTGTAGTAATATACATTGCTATCACTTTCATCTCTAAATAAAGCAGGGTTATTGTTATTGTTTTCCCAACCTGGAGCAGTAGCATCACCTACTAAGTAAAAGTCATTAAAAGTATAGTTGAAGTATGGGTATACATCAAAAAAGATGGTGTTAGATACTGCTGCTTGGCTATTTTTAGAACCTAAAGTTGATACGACTCTAAAATATAATGTTGCCCATTCAAAGGGGTTTAAACCAGCATTACCTGCAGCAGAATTAATTTCGTTAACAGATAAAGTAACTGAAGTTCTACCAGTAACAGAGGCAGCAACTACAGGTTCAGTAAAGTTTTCGTCACTAGAAACTTCTACAGCGTAATTTATAGAAGCTTGTTGACCATAATCTGCTTCAACCCAGTTAAAGGTTACTGCAGGGTTATTTGTATTTACAGCATCTAATTCAAGTTGTGTAAAACCTAGTTCTGCCATTGCTGGCGGAGTTGGTGCTGTAATTGTAAACAGTTCAGAATTATCATCACATGAATTAAGAATTAATAGAAATAATCCAATAAATGTAATCGCTGAAAATCTTTTTATATTTTTTTTCATTTGATATTTATTTAAAAATTAATACCCAGTATTTTGAGTTAAATTAGGATTTGAAGCTAAACTAGCAGCAGGTATTGGGTATAATTTTAAGTGGTTTGGTAATGCAATACCATTTGTACCATTTCCTTTAAACGCCCAGTTGTATGAACCTCCTGTAAATCTTCCAAATCTTATTAAATCTTGTCTTCTGTGAGCTTCCCAATGTAATTCTCTTGCTCTTTCATCAATAATAAAATCTAAAGTTATATCTGAAATTGTTAAGTTGTTTTGTGGGTTATTGGCTCTTGTTCTTAACTCATTAATATAGTTAGCTACATCTGCAGCATTTGCGCCAGCACCACCTCTTAAATGAGCTTCTGCATACATTAAATACACATCTGCTAATCTAAACAATGGAAAATCTGTATCTGAAAACGTTAATCCAGGATCTGAACCAGCAGCACCAGTAGAAGTAAGGCTAGAATATTTTTCTAAAATATACCCTTGATCTCTATCTGAAATATCTGTAATAGTTCTAGGTCTTGTTCCAGAAATAATTGTATTTCTAGTATCGTTGTTGTAAATACTTGGGTCAAATAAGGCTACGAATTGTTCTCTTAATCTAATTGCGCCTCCCCAGCCACCAGCTGAAACTCCAATATTTGCACCATTTGCCTCTATACTACCTACAGCGCCATTTGTCATTACAGTTGTTGGGCCATAGTTTTTTGTAAATGTACCATCAGAAATTAAAGGAAAAATAATTTCACTTGCAGCAGAGTTTGTATTGTTATCTGCCATAAAATTATGTAAATAATTAGATGCTAAAGAATAGCCTCCACCAATAATTTTATTACAGTAATCTATACACTCAGTATATTTAGCTTCGCCAATATAAACTTCTGCGTTTAAATAAATTTTTGCTAAAATCATCCAAGCAACACCTTTACTTGCTCTACCATGCTCTGTAGCCATTGGTTCTAATAAGTCTGATTCTATAGCTTTTAATTCGCTTTCTATAAAATTGAATAGTTGTGTTCTGTTATAAACTTCTGATATTTCATTAATTTCATTTTCTTCTGTAGAGAAATTAGCTTGACCAAAAAGATCCATCATATAATAATAAGACATTGCTCTTAACAGTCTTGCTTCTGCTCTGTAAGTTGCAATTTCTGCTCTTTTTGAAGCAGAAACTTCTCTTGCATCTAATTTTGCTTCTGTTGTTTCTCTTAAAAAATTATTTGCAAAAGCAATGGTTACATGACTTCTACCAAACATTCCTAGAATAATTGGGTCATCTGCACTCCAAATATTACGTTGAATTTCACGTGTTCCAGGGTCGTTTTCATAAGACCAAATCATTTGATCTGCAGATAATGTTTGTAGGTATAATAAAACCCTACCAAACTGACTTGTACCAGCATCTAAACCATCAATATTTGAAGAACCAGGACCATCAACACCTGTTAACGATAAGTTAGCATAAACACCTGCTAATAATTCTTTATAAGCATTTTCGCTAGCAAAAAATTCTTCACCTAATAAATCTTGATCATCTTGTGGTGTAATGTCTAAATCCTTTGTACAAGAAGATAGCCCAACAACCATGACCAAAAATAGGATTGCTATTTTTTCTATTTTAAATATTTTTTTCATCATTAATTAGTTATTAATTAAAATTTAATGTTTGCTCCTACCAAGATTGTTCTTGGTCTTGGATAATTTGTATTATCTATACCATTACCTGCTAATTCTGGGTCTAAACCAGAGTAGTTTGTAACTGTAAAAACATTTTGCATACCAGCCCATAAACGGATGCTGTTAGATGCAAATTTTTTGATAGGCCTATCAAACGTATATCCTAATGTTATATTATCCATTCTTAAAAATGATGCATTTTCTAAATAAATATCTGAAATGATAACATCTGAAGTACTGTTAAAGTTTGTATTTAATACAGATGTTGGAATGTTACCTAACACTGCATTATCTTGTAATAAATCATATTGTGCTAAACTAGAATTTACATTATTGTAAACGTAGTTTCCAACACTTGCTCTTAAGTTAAAAGCTAAATCGAAATTTTTGTAGTTGAAATTAGACTGAAAACCAAATGTAAAATCTGCTTGAGGATTACCTTTTAAGTATCTGTCTTGTGTATTGATAATTCCATCTCCATTTAAATCTGCATAAGCGCCTTCAATTGGGTTTCCTGCAGTATCATATAATTGTTTAAATACATAAAAAGAGTTTGGTGCAAAACCTTCTCTAAATAGTTGAATGAAATTTCCTGTACCTCCTGAAATACCACCTGTTGTGATATCTTGTCCTAAAGCTAATTCTTTAATTTCTCTATCTAAATAAGTTGCATTAAAGTTAAAACTCCAATTTAAATCTTCTGTTCTTACAACGTCTGCGTTTAAAGAAAACTCTAAACCATTTACTTGTAAATCTCCAATGTTTTGTAAAACTCTGTTTGTAAAGTTTGAACCGTCTGCAACTGGAGCGTCAGATAATAAATCTGTAGAATTTTTTTGGAAAGCATTTATAGAACCTGTAATTCTATTATCAAACAAACCATAATCAACACCTATTTCAACTGTTGCTGTTTCTTCCCATTTTAAATTACTTCTTTCAGAAGGAATTGTAGATTGAATTGGCACACCACCAAAGATGTATTGAGAATCTTGGTTACCAAAACGATATCTGTCTAAATATAAATCTCCAGCAATACCATCTTGTTGACCATTAACACCATAACTAGCTCTTAATTTTAGTTCAGAAATAGTTTTGTTGTCTTTTAAGAATTTTTCGTCACTTATTCTCCATGCTAAAGCAGCTCCACCAAAGTTACCCCATCTATTTTCTGGACCAAATCTAGAAGTACCATCTCTTCTGTAGTTTAAAGTAAGCAAATATTTTTCGTTAAAAGTTACGTTTGCTCTTGCTAAAAAACCAATTAAAACAACAGGAGTTGCTGCACTAGTTGTAGGGAAGCTGTTAGGATCTCTTCTGTTACCAGAGCTTGTTCCAGAACCTTCAAAAGATTGATAATCATATCCTAATAAAACATCAGTTTTAAATTTATTAAACGTATTTACATAGTTTAATGTAAAGTTGAAATTTTCGTTTAATCCTCTTCCTGTACCTTCAGAGTCGTTACCAATAACTTCATCATTAAAACTAACAGGAACGTTTAAAGTACTAAAACCAGTACCTGTTGATTCGTTTTTGTCGAAACCAGCACTAACTGAAGCTGTTACTTCTGGTAAAAAGTGTAAGTTATAATCTAACTTTAAGTTTCCAAATTGTCTAAATCTTTGCGATCTATTTTCGTTTTGTAATAAAGCAGCAACAGGGTTTCTAGTTCCGTTTTGAACAACAATACCTTGTGCATTTCTAATAAAGTGTTGGTAAAAGCCTCCAAAAGGTGAATTAGGATCGTACACTGGTTGAGTTGGGTCGTAACGTAAAGCTGCGTTTATTTGACCAGCATCTCCAAATCTTTCGTTTACAAACGCTCTATTATAGTTTAAGCTTACTTTTAAATGATCATCAAAAAATGATGGATTCATAGAAAGAGATACGTTTGCTCTGTCGAATTGAGAAGTTAATATATTACCTTCTATTTCTGCTGATTCATCTTCAGTTAATATACAAGCAGCTGTGTTTGTTATAGCTGATGATGGCGGAGTCTAATGACACCTAAAATATAATAGACCAGGTTGA
>CAXBAC010000210.1:0-4899 GCA_963973485.1 uncultured Polaribacter sp.
TTACCCCCATAACGTAATTCATAAAACTCAATGTCTGTTTTTACTTCTGATTTTCGCCATAATTTAGCATAAACAAATACTGTAAGTAATCCTGTAATTAAAAAAGCCCACCACATCCAATTAGCAGAAACACCATCTTTACGAACTATGTCTGTAACAAAGTTTGGAGTATCTGTAGAAAATGTAGTTGCTACCATAGAAACACCTAATAACCACCAAGGCATAGATCTGCCAGAAAGAAAATATTCTGTAGAGTCTTTGCTCGATTTTTTCGATACATAAATTCCAATTATAAGTGTAATTGCAAAAAATGTTATAATTAAGGTATAATCTAAGGTACTTAAATCGATCATTTAGATGCTTTTTAAAGTTGATTAATGAAAGAGCAATATAAAAATTTAAAGATTACCAAATTAACTTTTTAGGATAGTGTGTTTCTATATGTTTTTTTAAGATACTAATGTCATCCTTAGCAGTTAAATCTGGTACATGTTCTGAAAGAGGTATTCCTAAAAATGATTTTGGATGATCTGCAACACAATTTAAAACTACAGTTGGTAATTCTTTTTCGTTTCTTATAATGTTAACTGGGCAGTTTTTTAAATATGGGAAGATGGTTTCTCCATCCATTTTAAAAATATTCATACTTACTCTTATTTTACCTTCATCGTCTTTGTAGTTATTTGCAATTGATATATCTGGCTTCTCAATAATATCTTTTAAATAATTATCTGCATCTAAATTCATTATTGCAAATGAAAAAACTTTTTTTTGATTAAAATCTAAAGTATCTCTATCATAAGAAATAAAAGCATTCTTGTTATTTGTATTTCTTATAAGATAGAATGCTTTTTCTGAATATAAATTATCACTATTACAAACTGTAAACTGTTCTTTTTTTAAATTCGGATATTGTTCTAATGTTTGATACAAAGCATCAGCTGTTCCAAAAGGCTTTGTTCTTTCTTTTGGAATATATTGAATAGGGAAGGAGATGTTTAAATCTTTAAAGACATTATTCGAATTTTTATCACCATAAAAATCTTTAAACATTTGTCCTTTTTCGTTTATAACAATATAGATATTTTTATAACCTGCTTTTTTTGCATTGTATAATAAATAATCCATAAGTGGTCTGCCAGAATTACCAACACTAATTAAGCTTTTACTTCTATTGTTGGCTTGTTGAACTTCTTCTTTTCCAATATGATTTAAAGAGGATGGCTTTTTCATTCTTGAAGACATGCCACCTGCTAAAATTATTAAATTATTGTGCATAAATTATTCTATTATTCTTGCTCCTTTATCAACTTTAGCTGAATATGCATTCTTTGCACCTACATTAATTAAAGCTTTAGAGATTTCTTCTTCTTTATGTTTTGGAGCTAAAACTGCGATACTTCCACCACCTCCAGAACCAACTATTTTTGCTCCATAGGCGCCATTTTTTAAGGCTGTGTCAATCATTAGATCAATTTTTGGAACTGTAATGTTTAACTTATTTTTAAATAATGATGATGCATATTCATTAGCTCACCAATTTTAACCAAATCCAAATTTGGTTTTTTAAACTCCAAAAGAGCTTTATTCGTTATTGTATAATTTCCTAAAGCAGCTTCTAAATAAGGTTTTAAATTATTTGGTAGAAAGCTTAAATATGATTCTATCTTATTATAATCTGCTGTTTTAATTGTAAAGTTTGGAAGTTGTTTTTTTACTAAATCGATTGCACTCCAGCTATTTTCTTTAAGTTTTTTTAATAAATTATTAGTTTCTTTTGGTACTCCAGAATCAGCCATAATTAAACCTTCTAATGGTTTATTTAAAACTTCGAATGAAAAATTAGCCCCAGTTTCTAAGTAGATAATATTGCCTAAAGCAATGCTATATTGATCCATTTTACCTCCTGGATTATTAAACTCCAAAACTTCTGATTCAAAAGCAATTTTTGCAATGCTTTCTGAAGTTAGTAATTCCTTTGGGCCAAAAGCCTTAATCAAAAATTGTACCCAAGCAACTATTAATGCAGATGAACTTGAAGTGCCTGAGTTAATAGGTATTGTACCTGTTATATGAATATCGTAACCTGAGTTTATGTTGCAATTATATCTTTCTAAAACATTAATTGCAGCTTGAAAAAAGTCATCTTTTTCTAGTTTTTCTTTTCCATTGAAGATAGAAATTTTTCTTTTTTTATTTATATCAGGTAAATCAATACAAAGAAAGTTGGTGTTATTTTTTTTAGCAGTTAATGTAATGTGTTTGTTTATTGCACAGGCAATTATTGGAAGTCCTAAATAATCTTGATGGTCTCCAAACAAACAAGTTCTTCCTGGTGCTAAAGAAATAATTTTGTCCAACTTTTTTATTTTTTTTCTACAAATTCATCAGGAGCAAAGTAAATTTCTTTTTTACGCCATCTTTTTTGTAAGTTTTTGAGTGATATTTTAAACGCGCTAAAATCTTTATGTTGCTTTTGGGTCCAACCAACTTCTGCATACGCAGCAATTCTAGGGAAAACTTTATAATGCATTTCACCATTTGTAGGAATCCATTCTCCCCACATTTGGCAACCTAACCCAATAACTTTACTGTGGTATTTTTCATCTAATTTATCAGGAATTGGTTCAAAAGCGTATGCTTTAGATAATGGTAAGTTTTTGTAATGATAATCTAAGTACGTAAAAGTATGTAATGAGTTTACTATTTCATACCCATTACTAGCAGCAGTTGTAGCCAACTCAACATCACCTTTCCAAAAATGTACAATACTTTCTTTTGCTAATTTTTGAGAGATTTCTGTATCTTTTTTATCTTGATAATGATGTAAGTTATGCCCCATAATTTCATTCCAACCCATCATTCTTCTTCCTTTGCTTTGTAAGTATTTAGAAATAGTGTTGGTAAAATAAACTTGCAGATCTGCAGGAGTAGCCAAGTTCTTTTTCTTCATATACTGTTGTACACTCGAAGATGATTTCCAGTGATTGTATTTAACTTCATCTCCTCCAATGTGAATAACTTCTGATGGAAAAAGCTCCATCACTTCATCTAAAACATCTTTTAAAAACTGAGTAACTCTTTGGTTAGTTACATCATAAACATCTTTGCCAACTCCAAATCTTATGGGTACTTCAATTTCTTTTCTTGAGGTTCCTAACCAAGGGTAAGCAGCAATTGCTGCAGTTGAATGGCCAGGCATTTCTATTTCTGGAACCACAGTAATATGTCTTTCTTTAGCATAAGCTACTATTTCTTTGATTTCTTCTTGTGTATAAAATCCTTCATGAGGCTCACCAGATTGTATTGGACTTTCCCATTGTAAAGGACCAATTTGAGTACTTTTTCTCTTTGAACCAATTTCAGTTAATTTTGGATATTTTTTTATTTCTATTCGCCATCCTTGGTCATCTACTAAATGCCAATGAAAAACATTCATTTTTAAAAATGCCATTTCATCTAATAACATTTTTACTTGTTTCATTCCTTTAAAATATCTTGCTTCGTCTAACATAAAAGCACGCCATGTAAAACGAGGTTTGTCTTTTATAACAAGATTTTTAACCTCAATATAATTTTCATATTTTGAATAATGAGCGTTATTACGAAGCAATTGTTTTAAGGTTTGTGCACCATAAAACCATCCTGTTTCATCATTCGCACAAATAATTATTTTGTTATTTTCTATACTTAATTCATAAGCTTCATCACTTAAGCTTAAATCTTTTTTAAAACTGATGTTATCTTCTTTGATACTTTCTTTTTCAATCGTTTTTAAAGAAAAATTAAATTGATCTTTAAAGAAATCTTGTAAATTATTAACTAGATTTTTACTGGAATTAGTAAAACTAATTTTAGTATTTGGCGTTATTTTAAAAGAACCTTCTCCTTGAATAATTTCATTTGGTTGAGGAATTATATGGAGTTCTTGTGCTTCGATATTGGTTATGTTTAAAAAGAAAACACTGCAAAAAAAGTAAATTATGTGTTTTGTCATTTTACAGAATTGTTATGTTAAATATAGTTTATTATTTATGATTTCATTTTCAAAAATGCAATTTGATATGTTAATCCAAAGTTTACAAAAGAGCTACTTAAATTTCCTCCTTTTGCCTTTACATACCCAGCTGCAGCTCTAAAATTTAACGAGTTATTTAATTGGTAATTAAAACCAGCACTTGGTTTTACAATTAAACCTTCTCCAGTACTAATATTTCCACCACCAGCTGCACCTGCTAAAGCTTGTGCAAAAACGGAAATAGTATCATTTAAAAATGAATTAGATTGCAAACCTAAACCAACTAAACCTTCTGCATAAGCACCAGCATTTCCAAAGTTTGCAAAAGATGTTTGGCCAGCCACATAAAAGTTTTTATTTAAATTTAAATTGACTTGTAAAGAGATTTGATGTAAATCTTCTGTTGGATTACTATCTCTTTCTGCATCAAAATAAAGATCGTGTTTTACAATAACTTGTAGGCCTTTAAATTTTCCTGAATTGAATTTATAATTTGTGTTTATACCATTTCTTTCTACATAATATTTTAAACCAACTCCTAAAGATGAAGTATAGAAATGTGAATTTGGAGACATTACAAATCCTTTATTTATTGATATAAAAATATCATTAAAAATACGTTGTTCAATAGATAAGTCTGGATAGATTAAAAATCCTCCTTGTGAATCAATTCCACCTCCACCACCTGCACCAGCTCCAAATTTGGCTAAAATATTGGTGTTGTTTTTATTGAGGTAAAACTGATAACCAGCTCCCAAAAAAACATCCATATAACCTGCTTTTATGCCATCAAAAGCACCATCAACTTTTACAAAAGCAAACCAATTTTTGGTGAAGTAATTAGCCATTTCAAAACCAGCTAACTTTATAGTTTTTCCATT
>CAXBAC010000211.1:0-4895 GCA_963973485.1 uncultured Polaribacter sp.
ATATTAACTCCTGCTTTTCTTTGAATTGCCATAGTTTCTTGCTGACGCTTCATAGCGTTTTCTTTACCAGGGTATTTTTTATTTAATTCTTGTAACTCAGGACGAATTACCTTCATTTTTGCACTTGACAAATATGATTTGTAAACTAATGGTGACATTAAAATACGAACAACAATAGTCATTAATATTATAATTAACCCATAATTTCCTAAAAAGCCTTGTAAGAAGTTAAATACAGGATAAAATATGGTTCTGTTTAAGAATCCAAAGATACCCCAACCTAAATCTGCTGTTTCTTCTAAATCTGTACCTTCATATTTCTTTAATAAATTATAATCACTTGGTCCATAAAACCATTTCATATTATAACTTAATTCGCCAGCAGTTAAAGCTAAAGGTGTTGTTAATTCATATTTTTTAGTGAATACTGTATCTATTTCTTCATCTTCAACTAAATCTATAGAAGTAACAGTTGCATTATTAAAAGGTGTATCTGTTAATAAGTTCGATGTGAAAAAGTGTTGTTTGTAAGCAACCCAGTCTACATCATTTACAACTTCTGTGTTTCCAGCATTTAAATATTCTACTTCATCATCTGTTTTATAATAATAGTAAGAATACATAGAGTTTTCTGTTTTTAAACTCTTTTCATGTCTGTATCCTTTTAAAGACCAATCTAAATTAATTGGATTAGATGAGTTAAAAACACCATTTAATCCTTGAGAGCGAATAGAAAAGTCAACCATATATTTTTTAGGTTTCATTTCATATCTATATTCTAAAAACTGTGTGTCAGAAACTTTTAGTTTCATAGACAACACTTGGTTTTCGCCATTTTTAGTTAGAGTTGGTTCAAAAAATAAATCTTTAGTATTTAATATTCTATTATCTGTTGTACCAAAGTTGATGTTAAAAGACGAGTTGTTGTCTTTTATCATATATAAAGGAAGTGAGTCGTAAGTTTTATAATTTTTAATTAAGGCTTCAACAATTTGACCACCTTTATTGTTGATTTTTAATTTAACTAAACTGTTTTCTATTACAGAAGTACCTTCTGTTGCTTCAATTGCACTTTGTGCAAAAGCACCCAGTTTATTCTTTAATTCAATTTGCTTTATAGAATCGTTTTGAGAAGCTGGTAAAATAGTTTCTGTGGTATTTTGACTATTATTGTTAGCTTCAACTACTTGTTCTGTGGTTGTTTTTTCTTCTAAATCTTCTGGTTTGTTAGTATTAAAATACCATAACATGATTCCTGCAAGAAGAACCATACCTATCAAAGAATTATAATCGAATTTTTTTTGTTCCATGTGTTTGTTAAATGTCAGTTTGTCACTAAGTCAAGATGTATTCTTGATAAAAACGCGACAAATGTAGTTAAAAAGCCTTTTTTAAGTAACATTTTATACTTAAAATTATCTACTCTTTAAATGTTCAATTAGTGTTCCGTTTTTTTGAGAACGAATATTAAATTTATTTTTTTGATTGTTTTAAAGCAGCCTTAATGAAATCTACAAAAAGTGGATGAGGTTTTAAAACCGTACTTTTATATTCTGGGTGATATTGAACCCCAACAAACCAAGGATGGTTTTCTAGCTCAACAACTTCAACCAATCCTGTTTTAGGATTAATTCCTGTTGCTTTCATACCAGCTTCTTCAAATTGTTTAAGATACTTGTTATTAAATTCATATCTATGTCTATGTCTTTCGCTAATCAATTCAGAATCGTAAGCATTATAGACTTTAGAGTCTTTTTTAATTTTACAATCCCAAGCTCCTAAACGCATTGTACCACCTTTGTTAGTAACATTTTCTTGACTTTCCATTAAGTTGATAACAGGATATTTAGTGCTTTTATTCATTTCAGTAGAACTAGCACCAGTAAAATCGAGTACATTTCTAGCAAATTCAATAACTGCCATTTGCATTCCTAAACAGATTCCAAAAAACGGAATGTTATTTTCTCTAGCGTATTTAACAGCCTTGATTTTACCTTCAATTCCTCTATCTCCAAAACCAGGAGCTACAAGAATTCCGTTTAAACCTTGTAACTTTTTCTCAACGTTTTTAGGTGATAAACTTTCAGAATGTATCCAACGTACATTTACTTTGGTTTCATGAGAAGAACCTGCGTGTATAAAAGCTTCTGTAATTGATTTGTAAGAATCAGGCAATTCTATGTATTTACCTATTAAGCCAATTTCAACCTCTGAAGTTGGATTTTTATGTTTTCTTAAAAAGTTGTTCCAAACCTTTAGTTCTGGTTCACCTTTAGAAGAAAGTTTTAATTTATTTAATACAACAGTATCTAGGTTTTGCTCTAACATAAGGTTAGGAACATCATAAATAGTTTCTGCATCAATAGATTGAATTACATCTTCTTGTTTTACGTTACAAAATAAGGCTAGTTTGCGTTTAATATCACTAGAAATTTCGTGTTCTGTTCTACAAACTAAAACATCTGGACTAACTCCACTTTGCATTAACATTTTTACAGAGTGTTGTGTAGGTTTAGTTTTCAATTCTCCTGCAGCAGCTAAAAATGGAACTAGTGTTAAATGAATAACAATGGCGTTATTTTCGCCTTTTTCCCAAAGCATTTGACGAACAGATTCTATATATGGTAAAGATTCAATATCACCTACAGTTCCTCCAATTTCTGTGATAACAATATCATATTCTCCTGTTTCACCTAAAAGTTGAATTCTGCGTTTTATTTCATCAGTAATATGAGGAATTACCTGAACGGTTTTTCCTAAAAACTCTCCTTTTCTTTCTTTGTCAATTACAGATTGATAAATTCTACCTGTAGTAACATTGTTAGCTTGAGATGTAGGAATGTTTAAATAACGCTCATAATGCCCTAAATCTAAATCGGTTTCTGCACCATCATCAGTTACATAACATTCTCCATGTTCATAAGGGTTTAACGTTCCTGGATCTATATTGATATACGGATCTAATTTTTGAATAGTTACAGAAAAGCCTCTTTCTTGTAAAAGTTTTGCCAATGAAGCTGCTATAATTCCTTTTCCTAGTGATGAAGTTACGCCTCCTGTTACAAAAACGTATTTAGTGTTGTGCATGGTTCTTTTAGGTTTGGGCAAAAGTACTAACTCTGACTTTTATCTCAAATAAAAAGATGAATAATTCTGCATAAATTTGCAACTAATTTTTACTTGGATTGTTTTTTGATAAAACTACATTATGAAAAAAATACTATTTTTTATTATTATTATATTATGTAGCAGCTGTTCATTTTTATTTCCTAAAACTTTTGATAGAAAACCTGCAAGCTTTATAATGCAAGACCTTTGGTTTGCATCTACCTTAGATTACAATAAAAATGTAAAATATTTAGTAAATCCAACTCAACAAAATTACTTAGCAACAAGCACTGATTCTTATAATGAACATCTTATAAGTTTTCTTAAAGACGAACTTAAAAATCAAACTTATTCAAAAGAAAATTACAAAGATGTTGATGGAAAAATAGTTATTCCTTTTATTCTTGATTATGATTTATCTCAAGATTATAAAGATAATTTAAAGCAAACTACAGATTTAGATTATATAGTTTTAACAAAAATTCTGAATGCGAATCAAATTAATAATCCCAATTATCCTAAATATAAAGACTTAAAATATAGAAGTAATGTATTAGCAGGTTCTGTTGTGTTTTTTAAAATAGTTGATGTAAAAAACAATACAAAAGCTATAGAAATAAGGTGTAAAAGTGCTGTTTATGATGATCTTGACTTTAATTTCAACACAAATTCCTATGAAGATGATGGTAAAATTGCCACTTATAGTAGTGAAAATCATTTGGTAAAAAAGTGTTTTAAAAGGATTTTTAGAAGGATTAAATAATTTTAAATATTTTTTTAAATAGTGTTTGCTTAAAATAAAAACAGTTGTATATTTGCACACGCTTTTAATAAGGTGAAATTCTTATAGCGAAAAAAAATAATTAAGAAGATTTTTAAAAATACAGATAATGCCAAAAAGAACGTACCAACCATCAAAGAGAAAGAGAAGAAATAAACATGGTTTCATGGAAAGAATGGCTTCTGCTAATGGTAGAAAAGTATTAGCTCGTAGAAGAGCAAAAGGAAGAAAGAAAATATCTGTTTCATCTGAAGCTAGACCAAAAAGATAAATGATTAACAATTGTTAATATATAAGGTGTTACTTTTTAAGTAACACCTTTTTTTTTACCCAAAGCATAACTATTTTTGTAAAACTAATAAATACAACAACTTACAATGCCAAAAAGAAAAGACCTTAAATCAATTTTAATTATTGGATCTGGACCTATTGTTATTGGTCAGGCTTGTGAATTCGATTATTCAGGCTCACAATCTTTACGTTCTTTAAGAGAAGATGGTATAGAAACCATTTTAATAAACTCTAATCCTGCAACTATTATGACAGACCCTTCTATGGCTGATCATGTGTATTTGTTGCCATTAACCACAAAGTCTATTATAAAAATCTTAAAAGAGCATCCACAAATTGATGCTGTTTTACCAACAATGGGTGGCCAAACTGCATTAAATTTATGTATTGAAGCAGATGACAAAGGGATTTGGAAAGATTTTGATGTAAAAATGATTGGTGTAGACATTAATGCTATTAATGTAACCGAAGATAGAGAACAATTTAGAGAATTGATGGGTAAAATCGGAGTTGCAATGGCTCCTCAAGAAACAGCTACATCATTCTTAAAAGGTAAAGAAATTGCACAACGTTTTGGTTTTCCATTAGTAATCCGTTCTTCATATACTTTAGGAGGTGCAGGAGCATCTATCGTTTATGATGCAAAAGATTTTGACGAATTATTAAGCAGAGGTTTAGAAGCATCACCAATACATGAGGTGATGATTGATAAAGC
>CAXBAC010000212.1:0-4884 GCA_963973485.1 uncultured Polaribacter sp.
GCAGAAGATGTTTCTATATGAATATCATTTTTTAAAGCTTCATTCAAAACGTGCTTAAAGTGTGAGCTTTTAGTACAATAACTATAAAAATACTTTCCTTTATAATTATGGTTTTTTATGCTTTGATTAAACCATCCTTTGGCTTTATTAATGTTTTCTGATATTTTTGGTAAGTACGTAAACTTTAATGGAGCACCATACTTTTCTGTTAATTCCATTAAATTTATACCATGCCAAAATAATTTGTTGTTTTCTGTTTTAAATTCCTCTTGAGGAAAATCGAATGTTTGTTCGATTAAATCTTTGTATTTAGTGTTCACTTTTAAATTTTAAAATAATTATAGGATAAGTTAGCTTGTTCTATAAAACCCAATGTTTTAGAACAAGTATGAATAACATTTATAAAATGTTAATTATCACTGTAATATTTGCAAGTAAACTACATGCAGCTTAGAAATAAGCAGCAAAACTATAATGTAAGTTCGTGGAGAAACCTTAATTTTTTCGTCGCATTTCCAAAATACATAATGATTATTTATCATCTCCTTTAAACAATCATTTCCGAAATAAGTTAAACGTAACATTTGACTTATAAAAGCAAATCAAATGTATATTATTTTTTAATACGAAAAACAAAATCATAAAAAATATTTTTTTTTTCATTGCTTATAAAAGCTATATAAAATAAGGAGTTTTGTGTATTAACTAATTTTATTCAAAAAAAAAGCTCTGAAAATTCAGAGCTTAAGGGTATTTTTTATTCTTCAATTGGTGGATGACCAAATATTTTTTCGTAATCTTCATCAAAATTTTCTCTCAAGTAAGAGTTTAATTTTTTTCTATAATCGTCTTTTAACCAAGTAACAAAGTTGTGTGTACTTTTAGAAATACATTTTGCATACCTGTTTATTCTATCATCAATTTCTTCACCTAACTTTTTGGCTAGAATTAAGGCATCAAAAACATCTTCACTGTTTTCAATACACATTTTTGCATGATGCACTATAGACTTCTCTAAAACTCGTTTAGAAGACTCTCCAGAACGAATTGTATCAATATATACAGCTTTCATGTCGAAATACGTGTCTTTAGAATTCGCAAATTCTTTTTTTACATCTGCTGGTAACTCATATCTAAAAGTACTTTCTATTTCTTCATCAGATAGAATTGCATTTAGATAATAATCTGGAGCTCTAAACATTTTTTGCCAGTCTAGATCTGCTCCCCAAGGACCAAATCTGTAGAAATTATTTCCAAGATCAACAACATCAAATGTATTTTTATTTCCGAAAATACGTGAACCACGTCCAATCATTTGATAATATAATGTCAAAGATTTTGTAGCTCTATTTAAAATAATAGCTTCAATACTAGGTTCATCAAAACCAGTAGTTAAAATACTTACAGAAGTAATGATTGCATTTGGAGTTTTATGGAACCATCTTAAAATGAGTTCTCTTTCCTTTTTTGTATTGGTGTTGTCTAAATGTGCTATAGGATATCCTGCCTTTTTAAACGCATGAAATACTTGTATAGACGTATTAATACCATTATTAAATATTAATGTTTTTTTACCTTTTGCTGTTTCTTCATAAGCTGAAACTAGCTTAGATAGCATGTCTGTATTTGTATATAAATCTTCAGATGATTTTACAGTATAATCTCCATTTGCCCCAACTTCTAAAGAGGTTAAACCAACATTATAAGAATACATATTAGCTTTTGCTAAATAATCATTATCAATTAAATCTTGAATTGATTCACCCACAAATAACTCTTGATAGTTCTCATACATAGGCAGTTTTATGTTAGAACTTAAAGGTGTTGCAGTTACTCCTAAAATAAAAGATTCATCAAAAAATTTAAAAATTTTGGTAAAAGAATTATAGTGCGCCTCATCAACAATTACCAAACCAATATCAGAAATATCAAGTTTTTCATCATTTAACCTATTTTTCAAGGTTTCAACCATGGCTACAAAACAATCAAAATCATGCTGATCATCTAATTTTGCAGTAGAGTTTATAATTTTGTTTCGTACACCAAACTCCTTTAACATTTTAGAAGTTTGCTTGCTTAACTCTATTCTATGAGTTAAAACTAAAACTTTCTTTTTAAAAGTTTTTATGTATCGTCTTACAATCTCAGAAAATATAACCGTTTTTCCACCTCCAGTTGGTAATTGATATAATAAGTGATAATCTTTAGGTGCATTTTCGAATCTTTGAAAGATTTCGTGTAATGCATCTTTTTGATAACCATACAATTCTTTTCCTACTGTCTTTTCTGAAGTGTTTATTTCTGCCAAAAGTTTAAAAATTTAAGATACAAAAATAAGACTTAAATAAGGTTTAATGCAAGTTTAACTAGAGAAATCTTGATAAATCTGTTAATGTAATGTCATAATGAGAAGCATTATGTATAGAGTTTTCGTTTCTAATGACTAATAATTGTGGTGATTGATGCATTACCTGAAACCTATACCCTACTTCATCAGATATATTTCTGTAGCGTAATAAATCTAAGTAATAGACTTTTAGCTGCTCATGTTCTACTGTAAACAAATTTTCGAATTGCTTAATTACCATACTACTAATACCACATCTTGTAGAATGTTTAAAAATTAAAACCGCTTCACTTTTAGAAATTTCTTTTATTTCATCTAATTGATTTAAATTGGTTAAAGGAATCCAGTTTAAATATGTCTTTTTTTCAGTTTTAGGATCTTTATCTTCTTTACCTCCAAACATGCTATTAAATATACCCATTTCTATTTTTAGTTATTTTTATTAGAACAAATATACAAACTTTAATCAGTCAAAAAGTCAGTAATAATAAGGTTTTTGAGACAAAATGACTGTTTTTATAATTGATTTTATCTTGGTATTAATGTTGCTATACTCATTCTGAAAATTGAAAAAAATAGAAAAAATGAATTTTAATAACTATACAACTAAATCACAAGAAACCATACAAATGGCGCAGCAAACTGCGCAAAATTATGGTCATAATCAAATAGAAAACGAACATATTTTTAAAGCTTTACTTCAAGTTGATGAAAATGTGTTGCCTTTCCTTTTAAAAAAATTGAATATTAATATTGGTGTTGTTACACAAGTAGTTGATAAACAATTAGAGAGTTTACCTAAAGTTTCTGGGGCAGAATTAATGCTTTCTAGAGAAGCAGGTAAAAGTTTAAATGAAGCATCAATCATTGCAAAAAACATGAATGATGACTATGTTTCTATAGAGCACTTAATATTGGCCATTTTTAAATCAAAAAGTAATATTGCTCAAGTTTTAAAAGACCAAGGTGTTACAGAAAAGTATTTAAAAGCTGCTATTGATGAATTAAGAAAAGGAGAACGTGTGACTTCTCAAAGTCAAGAAGAAACTTATAATTCATTAAATAAGTATGCAAAAAACCTAAATCAACTTGCACAAGACAACAAGTTAGATCCTGTTATTGGTAGAGATGAAGAAATTAGAAGATTGCTTCAAATTTTATCTCGAAGAACGAAAAACAATCCAATTTTGGTAGGTGAACCTGGTACAGGTAAAACTGCAATTGCAGAAGGTTTAGCTCACAGAATCGTTGATGGTGATGTACCAGAAAACCTAAAAGATAAATTAATTTTTTCTTTAGATATGGGAGCTTTAATTGCTGGTGCAAAATACAAAGGAGAATTTGAGGAACGTTTAAAAGCAGTAATTAAAGAAGTTACTAATGCAAATGGAGACATTGTATTATTTATTGATGAAATTCACACTCTAGTTGGTGCTGGAGGTGGACAAGGTGCAATGGATGCTGCAAATATTTTAAAACCAGCTTTAGCAAGAGGTGAATTAAGAGCAATTGGAGCTACTACTCTAGATGAATATCAAAAATATTTTGAAAAAGACAAAGCCTTAGAACGTAGATTTCAGAAAGTTCAAGTAAATGAACCTGATACAGAAAGTGCAGTTTCAATTTTAAGAGGTATTAAAGAAAAGTATGAAACACACCATAAAGTACGTATTAAAGATGAGGCTATAATTGGTGCTGTAGAATTATCTCAAAGATATATTACCAACCGATTTTTACCAGATAAAGCCATTGATTTAATGGATGAAGCTGCATCTAAATTGCGTATGGAAATCAACTCTAAACCAGAAGAACTAGATGTTTTAGACAGAAAGGTGATGCAATTAGAGATTGAAATTGAAGCCATAAAACGCGAAAAAGATGAAGTTAAATTAAAATCTTTACGTTCAGATTTAGCAAATTTAAAAGAAGAACGCAATGAAATTAATGCAAAATGGAAATCTGAAAAAGAGGTTGTAGATAACATCCAAAATACTAAAGCAGCTATTGAAGATTATAAAGCTGAAGCTGAAAAAGCAGAACGTGAAGGAGATTATGGAAAAGTAGCAGAAATTAGATATGGTAAAATTAAAGTTGCTCAAGAAGAGTTAGAAGCATATCAAAAAACATTATTAGAAAATCAAAACGAAAAATCTTTAATTAAAGAAGAAGTTACATTAGATGATATTGCAGAAGTTGTAGCAAAATGGACTGGAATACCTGTTACAAAAATGATACAATCTGAGCGTGAAAAACTTTTAAAACTAGAACATCAACTGCACAAAAGAGTTGTTGGGCAAGAAGAAGCAATTGTAGCTATTTCTGATGCTGTAAGACGTTCTAAAGCTGGCCTTCAAAATCCTAAAAAACCTATTGGAAGTTTCTTGTTTTTAGGAACAACTGGTGTTGGTAAAACAGAATTGGCAAAGGCATTAGCTGAATATTTATTTGATGATGAAAATGCCATGACTAGAATTGATATGAGTGAATATCAAGAACGTCATTCTGTAAGCAGATTAGTAGGTGCACCTCCAGGTTAC
>CAXBAC010000213.1:0-4850 GCA_963973485.1 uncultured Polaribacter sp.
TAAAGTATATTGATATATTTCTCCTAAACCTGTTGTAATTGGCCCCATTTCTGGAGAACCAAAACCTTCAGGTATCTTTTCTGAAGCGGATTTAATTTTTTCAGCAATTAATTGTCTTGGTAAATAGGTTCCTAAGTCATCATCAAAAACAATGGTTACCACAGATAATCCAAATTTTGAAACAGATCTAATTTCTTTAACTCCTGGTAAATTAGCCATTTCCAATTCTACAGGATACGTAATAAATTGCTCTACATCTTGTGTAGACAAATTACGTGAAGTGGTAATTACTTGTACTTGATTATTGGTAATGTCTGGAACTGCCCCAACAGAAATTTTTGTTAAAGAGTAAACTCCAAAACCAACCAAAAAACCTATAAATAGAAAGATAATCAGCTTATTTTTTAAGCTGAATTTTATGATGTTTTCTAACATAATTCATAAAAATTTTAATAATAAAACTTGTCTTGTTTTTAAAACAAGGAATAATCTAAAAAATTATTATGCGAATTTTGGTGGTTGAAAAACATCAGGTTTTTCAAAAGTAGAAAGTGAATCTTTATAAAAGAAAGTTGGTTTTTTACTTAAAGGGATACTTTTTTAAGTGTAAAAACAATTGTATTAAGATCAAAAAAAGAAGTAAGATGATTACAGTTTTGAGTATGTTTTTTAAAAGGTAAATCCTTGTGTTCTTTATGGTTGCTAGTTGTTAAACTGTCTGTTTCTCCATAATGTTCGTATAAAAACTCAATAAAACTATCACCGTATTTTTCTTGATGAAATTGTGCATGTTTTAATAGTACGTTTAACTTTGAAAAAGATTCCATAGAAACATTTAGACTCTGTAAAAGAATCAAATTAGATAATATGATAGCAACTAACTTCATCTGAATAAAAGTAAAGATTTTATTTTAATTAAATGAGTAACAATTGTTACAAAAAAAAGTTTAACATTAAAAAACGGCTCTTAACTGCACACTACCTGTATGAATTGCTTTCGAACTCTCACTTTTTCTACCAAAATAACTAAGGTTTAGATTTAAAAAACTATTTAATTTTTTATTAAAAAGTAAATTCCAAGTATAATTTGTGCCTGGTTGTAAACCTTCTAACATTTGATAGGCTACAGGAGAATTAGAATTCCCTTTAAAATCATTTAAAAATACATTGATATTTCCAGAAATTTGATTTTGTTTTTTATCAATATAAAGATATTCTACACCAAAATTTTGTTGTACTAAAGTTTCAAAATTCTCTATAGTATTTTCTTTGTTTTTAAGGTGATAAAAAGTTGTAAATCTATGGTTTTCATTATATAAAAAACTAATTTTGGGGTGTATCTCATAAGCATTTATGGTATAGTTTCTATCTGTAAAATTCTCTGTTTCTAAAGCGTTTTTTGAGAGTTTATTCATAACTTCAATCAACCAAAATTTTGCAAACTTATGTGCATAATCTAATTGATGAAGTCTAATAGTATTCTCCTGTGTTCCTATAAAAAATTGTTGTTTTAGTTGAGCATTTCCATAGGTGAATGTGACACTGTTTTTTTGTAAATCCTTATTAAAGTATAAGCTGTTTCTAAAGTTTAAATTTAAGCCTACTAAAGTGTTTTCATCAAAATCAAAAGGATTTAATTGAAATGAATTTCCAGTTCTTTCTTGTTCATTATCAACAGTTAAAAAGCTTTGGTTGTAAAAATGAGAAATTACTTTTTGTATCCCTTTTTTTATAGACCAAGCTTTTGGGTTTATAGTAACGCTTTGTTTCCATTGTGCACGCTGAGTGGCTATAAATCGTAAATTGGGTTTGGGTAATCGTAAATAATTGGCTTGATCTTGAAACTGTGCCACTTCAAACTCATTAAAATCTTTTACACCATCGTTATTATAATCTATCCAAGTATAAAAACCCAAACCAGGTTCTGTTTGTACGTAAATATAATCTTGCCTTGCAACGTTTCCTGAAGATGTTTCGTAAGTAGTGCTTAAGTTTAAAAAATTGTTGAATAATTTTTGATTGTAAACTAGTCTTGAGTTTAACGCTTTTTCATCAGATGTAAATTTGTTTTTTGTAATTCTGTAATTGGCATAAATGCTCAGGTTGCTATTTTTGTTTTTGATGATTTTACTAGTGATATAAAAAGTTTTTCTATTGTTAATCTCAGTAAATTTATTCGATTTTATACTATCGTTATTTCTGTAATTAAAACCAATTTTAGCAAAAATATTTGTGGAATCTCCTACACCAAAAAAACCTTCATAATCTTTAAATCGATGACTTGTATTTATAAATTGATTGCTATTTACATCTTTTCTAGTATTATCTTCTATGTGAATTAATCCACCAAACCAAGCTTTTTTTAAGGAGTGTTGCGCCTTTGCTTTTGCCCTTAAAAAGTAATTATCTTCTTCGTTTGATGTATTTGTTAAGTAGCTAGCATCTACATTATAAGTTGTTTTATTCTGCTTTATTTTTGATTGTAATTTGTGTTTTGAACCTTTAAAATTATTATCGTAGGTTAAATTATTAAATTGATATAAAATAAAATCGTCTTTTTGATTGGTAAGATGTAACTCAGATTGAAAAAAGTTTTTTGTAGCATTATTGGTTAAAATATTCCAATCTCTATTAAACTCTACATTTTCCCAACGTTGAATAGTTCTAAAATCTTGTTGTACAAATTCGTGACTAAGTTTACTTTCTAGTTTCCAAGTTTTATCTATTAAAACTTGATGCCAATTTATTTTTGCAGCTAGACCAATATTTTTATCATTATCAATAGAAGAAAATAGATTTTTGTCGTTATTACTCAACGCAAATTCTGCATCTAATGTAGTTTTTTTTGATGCTTTTAAAGCAGATTTTACAACAAATAACTGTGTTTTTGTAGGTGCAATTAATCTAACAACTGGACTGTAATTCCCTAGATTAGTACCAACATAAACATAAATATTACCAATTGCAATAGTGCTATCTAATATATAGTTTCCATTATTTGCGCCAACATCAGTAAATGTAACACTATATAATTCTTCACTTTCATCTGTAGAATATTCAAAAAAAGTTTCGTTTGTTGTGGTTACTTTTTTATAAAGTATTTTATTTTCATCAAAAGTGTCTAAAAACGCACTTTCAGCAAACATGGCATCTGTGTTATTACCAGCTTCAGCTAAAATTTGTTTTTGAGCGTCTGTTAAATTTTGTTGTATAGGTTGATTTTTTGCATCATTTTCTGAATAAAAATAGCCTGCCAAACTAAATTTCTTTCCTTCAAATGCTGCTTTTTCATAAGTGATAAATCTGGTGTAATTTCTTTCTGCATATTGAAAATCGATCCAAATACGCATGTCATTTGTAATTGGGTAAGTTGTGGTAAATGTAATTTCGCCTAAATTATAATTTATGGTGTAATCTTTATTAGCACCATTCTTTAATTTAACGCCATTTACATAAACTTGCTCACTACCTTCTATCATTAAAATAGCAGCTTCGTTATTTGCTCCAAAAATTTTATAAGGACCTTGATTCCCTTCAATTCCTGTGAATTTATAGGTGTTAAATTTACCTCTAGCCACAGCTCCAGACACAGCAACATTAAAATCTTCTGATGGTGAAGCCTCTACTTCTAAACCTGCAACTTGTTTTGTAAATGGCATAAAAAATGTTTCATCATTTTTTAGAGATAAATCACCTGCTTTTACACGCCATTTTTTAGCATACATTTCTATAAAAACTCTATCAAAATCGCTTAAGTTTTGTGAATATCCATTTTCTTGAATGGGTATGTTTGTATCAAAAATATTAGCTCTTAAACTAACGTCTTTAGATAATTTCCCTTCAATTTCTAGATCTAATGCAGAATTGGTTACTGCATTTTGATTGTTACCAGAAGTTATGCCTCTTGTAATAAATCCTCTTGTTTGTAACCCTTCAAAAAGTTTAATATCTGATGGTTTTTTGTTAGTAGTTAAGCTATAAAGTTTACCTTGATTGGTGGTTTTTTTAATGATACGTTTTTTATCTATTGGACTGTATGTTTTTGTAATAAAATCTGGCAATCTAAAATAAGAAACCGTAATTTTTTTAAATTTATTAGCATCAATAATTAATAGTGCTTTGCTAAAATCAACCTTATAATCTGCTGTTGAAATAAGATTGTTGGATGCATCAAAAACTTTAAATTTATTTGGATTTAAAGCAACAGAGTCTAGTTGAATAGTATCTTTTTTTACTTCAATAGTTTTTTTTCTAAAATCTGAAGAAATAGTTTGTGCTTGAATTGAAAATCCAACAAGTAAAAATAAAAAAAGGAAAGTTTTTTTAAGCATATTAAACAATATGTACTTAACGTAAAAATATGTTTTTTATGTTTTTAAAAAGTTGAATTTAAAAAAGAGATTGTTGTTTTACAGGATTTTCATGATTCAATAGCCATTTTTTACGCCAAATACCACCTGCGTAACCTGTTAACGAACCATCTGAACCTATAACTCTATGACAAGGAATTACTATCCACAGTGGATTTTTACCATTTGCACTTGCAACAGCTCTTATTGCTTTTACGTCTCCTAAAGCTTTACTTTGTTCTAAGTAACTTCTTGTTTTTCCGTATTCAATATTTAATAAAGATTTCCAAACTTTTTTTTGAAAAGCAGTTCCTTTAGGGTTTACAGTTAAGTCGAAACTTGCTCTTTCTCCATTGAAATATTCTTCTAATTGTGTTACACAACTTTCTAAGACTTCTGGAATTTTAGTTGATAGTTTTGCTGCAGAAACCTCACTTTCATCTAAAACAGAAACAGACTGAATTCCGTTTTTATCACCAGTAATTTCTGCAATTCCTATAA
>CAXBAC010000214.1:0-4798 GCA_963973485.1 uncultured Polaribacter sp.
CCTTTTCTGTGCTTTACTTATCAAAGTTCTAATAGTATTTACCATAGCTGTATGTAAGTAGGTGTGGAATAATACACCCTTATCTTCATTGAATCCACGAGCCGCCTTAATAATAGCGATTCGTAATTCTTGTTCTAAATCTTCTTCTGTATATTTTGACATAATTGTCTAATTTTTAAAGTGAAAATGACTCTCCACAACCACAAGTTCTATTTGCATTTGGGTTGTTAAATACAAAGCCTTTACCATTTAAACCTCCAGAATATTCTAGAGTTGTACCTACTAAATATAAAAAGCTTTTTTTATCGACTACAATTTTTACGTCGTTTTCTTCGAAAACTTTATCGTTTTCTTGCTGTGTGTTATCGAAAGTTAAATCATAAGATAAGCCTGAACAACCTCCGCTTTTTACGCCAACTCTAACAAAGTCTTTTGCTGAGTCAAAGCCATCATCTGTCATCAACTCTATGACTTTTTTCTTTGCTGTATCTGAAACTTTTATCATAATTTTAAATAGATTAAATCTAAATTGTCTGCAAATATACGATATAAGATGTAAAAAAAAGACAAAGTTTCATTACGAAACACAATGTAGTTATTGGTTTTATTGATTAGTTTTTAAAAGCAGGATTTTTAATGAATTCCTCATCTGTAAGTGTTAATAAAAAGGCTTTTAAGTCTGCTTTATCTTGTACACTTAAACCCACTCCACCTTCATTAACTTTTTTCATTAAAGGATCTATTGTTGCAGAGTTTTTCAAGCCTTCTGAATAAAAATCAATGACTTCTTCTAAGGTGTTAAAACGTCCATCATGCATATAAGGAGCTGTAAATGTTAGATTTCTTAGCGAAGGTGTTTTGAACTTTCCATTATCTTTTGGATCACCTGTTACTGCTCCTAACCCTAAATCTGAAAAGTTGCTATCTAAGCCATTATTATGGAATTGATTGTCTGTCCAAAGAGGATTGTTATTACTTCCATGACAATGAAAGCAATCTCCTTTTGCTTCGTCCATAAAAACATTAAAACCATTTTGTTCTTCTGGGGTTAAAGTAGCTTCACCTAACAAATACTTGTCAAATTTCGAGCTTGCAGAAATAATTGTTCTTTCAAATTGAGCCAATGCTTTCGTAATTAAATCTGTACTGATGGTTGCTGTTCCAAATGCTTGTTGAAACAATGCAGGATACCTATCGTGTTCATAAAATTTCTTGGTAATTTGTTTTAAATCGCCATGCATTTCTATAGGATTTGTAATAGGTTCTATGGCTTGATTTTCTAAGCCAAACTCTTTTCCATCCCAAGCAAATCGTTCATCAAAATTCCAAGCTAGGTTAAAAAGCGGCATCGAATTTCTATTCCCTAAACTTCCATTTGCACCTTCACTAAATTGTGCACTATGAGAAAATGCTTCTTGCTGCCTATGGCAATGCGCACAAGATTGTGTGCCATTGCCAGATAAAATTTTATCTGAGAACAACCTTTTTCCTAAAGCTACGCCTTCTTCTGTAAGCGTATTATCTGCAGGAATTATAGGTGCAATAAGTTTATCTGCAAATAATTTAGGAATTTTCAGTTCGTAAGGAACTGGTGTATAAATATCTTCTTCTGATGAGCAACTCATCAAAAAAAAGAGACTTAACATATACCACCAATTTGACTTCATTTTTTTAGTTTGATGTTAAGTTACCCAAAGAAAATACATTTTTCCCATTGGCACTCATTATTTTTTGAGCTTCGAAATTTGGCATTAAAACTGTGTTGAGTTCATTTAAATTCCAAGTTGTTGGATTTTTAAACCATTCAGCAATATTTACATTAATTTCTATAACAGTATTGTTGCCAATTTGCACAGTTCCTAAATCTACCTCAAAAGAAGTATCTTCAAAAACTAAATTGTTTGGGTCTGATCTATCAACAGCTCGAATTGCATGATAATTAAAATTGGCATCTTGGTTGTTTGTGTCTTTATATTTACCATCAAATTGCATGTAATGATAACCACCACCCAACATTGCAGGCACATTAAATGAAGCCGAATTTAAATCTTGATAAATTCCATCTACATTATCATCATCACTAAAACCAAATGTAAAATTTAAGTTTGTTGTTCCTTTAAGTAGTTCTGTTATAGAAATTTCGGTTTCAGAATTAGAGGCAAGGTCAATTAAAAAATGATTTTTACTGCCAATAATATTAATGTTAGAAATTACATATCGATATCTTTCAATACTAATTTCCTCGCCATTTTCTGTGGTAAATTTAAATTCGTTAAAGTCTAAGTTACTCAAAGGAACTCCATCCCAATGATGCGAAAACTTCAGTACAATATCTGTTGTTGGGTTTGCACAGCATTCTGTTTCGTCTTTACAACCTAGTAAAGTAACCGAAAGCAATAAAAAGAATACTATTTTTTTCATTTTTCTATTTTATTTTGATGATAAGTGCATCAGAAAAACCTTTATTTTCAGGAATATCAATACCTGAGCTGCTACTTTCGCCAACAGCAATAATAGTGTTGTTTGTTAATTCAATAGCATCAAATAAAAACTCGTTTGCAGAGCCTCCAATAAATTTTTGCCAAACTAGCTTTCCATTTGCATCAATTTTTAAAACCCAGGCATCATTTTGACCTTGATTTGTAAAATTAGCGTCTAAACTTCTAGAATTACCTGAAATAATAAAACCACTATCTGTTGTTTTTGATACAGATCTTGCTACATCAAAATTGCTACCACCAATAGTTTTTTCCCAAATTTGGTTTCCTTCAGAAGAGAATTTTATCATCCATAAATCTGCTCCTCCATTATTACTACTAACGTCTTTATCATTACTTCTAGTATCTCCAACAACTAAAAAATTTCCATCATCTGTTGTTGTAATACCTCTTGCTTCATCAATCTGAGAGCCCCCAAAACTTTTTTCCCAAATTAGAGTTCCATCACTAGAAATTTTTAGTATCCAAAAATCATAAGTGCCTTTGTTGTTGATAATGTTGAAATCTTCACTATCTGAAGAGGCAGCAATTATGTAGGCATTATCAGAAGTTTCTACAACTCCAAAAGGTGTATCTGTAAAAGAACCTCCAAAATATTTACTCCATTCTAAATTTCCATTACTGTTTAGTTTTATTGCCCAAACATCTCCACCTGCGTGTTTTTGCTTGGTTGTTTTTGTGTTTCCTTGACCATTGGAAGCTGTAACATCTAAAACGCCTGTTAATAAAAATCCATTATCAGAAGTTTGAATTAAAGCACTTCCAGTATCTGCTCCTGAAAACCCAAAAGTTTTCTGCCAAGAAATAGTTCCATCATTAGTGATTTTTATGAGCCAAAAATCTTGAGCACCTTTATTTTGATTTACATTACCATCTGAACTTTTGCTAAACCCAAAAAGTGCAAAACCACCATCGTTTGTGGCTATTAAATCTGCTCCTCTATCATCATCTGAACCTCCAAAGGTTTTGCTCCATAATAACTCATCATCAGCAGAGAATTTCATCACTAAAAAGTCGAAACTTTCGTTGGTTTTATCTGAAATATCAAAATCGTTGCTTTGTGTATATCCTAAAGTTGCATAGCCACCATCTGTAGTTTTTACCACAGATTGTAGGACATCATTTTTTGTACCTCCAAATGTTTTTACAAAATCTACAGCAACAGCATTAGTTGTTAAACTATCTACGATTTCTGTTTTAGAACATTGTAATAGGAAGAAAATACCTGCTAAGAAGCAAATTTTTTTCATGGAGTTTTTATAGGAGTTTATTCTGATTTTTTAATTAAAAATAACCCTTGTTCTATATCACTTACCACAATTACACCACTTTCAAAATAAGGGTATACATTCCATACTCCAGAAAAAGCAGCAGCATCTGTATTAGAAAGAGTGTCAAAAAAACCAACTTCATTGATGCTTTTATTGGCAATATTTGTAATATCTATCATTCGAACTCCTGCTGTATAATTGGCTAAATAGAACGTATTGTCTTTTACATAACCATTATGATCTATTGCAGGGGTTGGACCTTGATATTCAAAGTGTAATTTTGGGTTGTCTAAATCTATAAAATCGAAAATTACAGTTCTTGTTCTTCCTCCATTTCTTATTTCATCTAACTCATCACCTAAAAGAAAGAAACTCATATCTTCTGTAAACCAACCTTGGTGTGTATATTCTACATTTGAATAACTTATTGATGATAATTTTATAGGATTTCTTTTGTCTGTAATATCAACAATTACCACTTCTGTTTCATTGCTGCCTATTAATATTTCTTTACCTACGTGTTCTGTATCTGGACCATTGTAAGTAACAACTTGCGCATCATGAGAATAGTTTGTAAAACCACCTTCCATTGACGGATTTAAAGCATCTTGTACATTAATAAACAAAGGCCCTCCTTTGTACGTTCCATTTCTACTTGTACCTACAGGATATGCAAACCCTTCGCTTTCATTAATTACAATATTATGTGCGCTACCAAAATTGGTATATGTTGCATCTGCAGCAAAAACTTGTGGCGGATTTGCAATATCTCTTAATTTTGTTAAATCAAAAACTTGCATTCCATGATTATTAGCTTCACTAACCACAAAAGCATGATTGTTGTACACTTTTACATCTCTCCAATCGCTATTTACAGTTGCTGTTGGTAAAAAACCTAAAACAATAGGTTCTAATGGGTTACTTATATCAACAAAGGTTACTCCAGAATTTAAACCCATTAAGGCATATTCTTTTTGAGTTGTTGGGTCTGTCCAACCCCAAGAATCATTTCCACTTAAACTATTCGCT